>CAXTOE010000069.1:0-8755 GCA_964245685.1 uncultured Acetobacteraceae bacterium
CCGCCAGCCGGTAGTAGAGATCCTCGCGGAACCGTCCGGCCGCGATCTCCGCCTGCAGGTCACGGTTGGTGGTCGCCAGCACACGCACGTCCACCTTCACCCGCACCGCACCGCCGACCCGCTCGAAGGTCTGGTCCTGCAGCGCACGCACGATCTTGCCCTGGGTCTCCACCGGCATGTCGGCGACCTCGTCGAGTAAGAGCGTGCCGCCGTGGGCGCGCTCCAGGACCCCGGTGCGACGCTGCGGCCCCTGCCCGTCCGCGGCACCCTCCAAGCCGAACAGCTCCTCCTCGAAGCGGGCTGGCGCCAAGGTCGCGCAGTTCAGCGCGATGAACGGGCCTTCCGACCGGCGCGAGCGCGCGTGGATCATACGCGCAGCGACCTCCTTGCCGGCGCCGGCCGCCCCCGAGATCAGCACCCGCGACCCGGTCGGCGCCACGCGCTCGATCTGCGTGCGGACCGCCTGCATCACCTGGCTCTCGCCGCGCAGCTGCGTCTCCGGACCGGCGCGCAGCCTCAGCTCGGCGTTCTCCCGCGCCAGCCTCGAGACCTCCAGCGCCCGTCGCACCACCAGCAGCAGCCGGTCCGCTTGAAACGGCTTCTCGATGAAGTCGTAGGCGCCCTGCTGCAGCGCCGCCACCGCGGTCTCGATGGTGCCGTGACCCGAAATCATCACGGTCGGCACCACCGGCTCCTCGCCCTGGATCGCCTTGAGGATGCCGAGCCCGTCCAGGCGCGAACCCTGCAGCCAGACATCGAGGATCACCAGCGAAGGGCGGCGCGCCCGGAAGGCGGCGATGGCAGCGTCGGAGTCGGCGGCCAGCCGCGTCTCGTAGCCTTCGTCGCGCAGCAACCCTTCCACCAGGAGCCGGATGTCCGGCTCGTCGTCGACGATCAGGATCTCATGCGCCATGAAGGCCGCCTTCGGAGATCGGTACAGGCAGGCTCAATGTCGCGATCGCTCCTTTGCCGTCGGTACGATCGTCGAGCGCGATCGATCCACCGTGGTCCTCCATGATCTTCTTGACGATGGCAAGCCCCAGCCCGGTGCCTTTCGGCTTGTGCGTCACGTACGGCTCCATCAGCCGTCGCCGATCGACCTGGGGCAGGCCGACTCCGTCATCCGCGACCGAGATCGAGATCTCGCGTGAATTCGAGCGCAAGCAGATCCAGATGGTTCCGCGCAGGGTGCTGATCAGGCCGGATCCGCCGCCCGGTTGCTCTCCCGCTTCGACCGGACGCATGCCGATCCCATCGGCGGCGTTCTGCAGCAGGTTGGTCAGCGCCTGGCCGATCAGCCGCCGATCGCAGGGCGCCACCGGACCGCGATCGGGCAGGTCGGTCTGGAAGCGCAACTCGGGATGCGCGCTCTTCTGCAGGATCAGCGCCTCGCGCACGATGCGCGAGATGTCCTCCTGCTTGATCAGCGGCTGCGGCATGCGCGCGAAGGCGGAGAACTCGTCGACCATGCGCCCGATGTCACCGACGTGGCGGACGATGGTGTCGGCGCACTGGCTGAAGGTCTCCGGGTCGGACTGGATCTCGCGCAGGAAGCGCCGCTTCAGGCGCTCCGCCGAGAGCTGGATCGGCGTCAGCGGGTTCTTGATCTCGTGGGCGATGCGCCGCGCGACGTCGGCCCAGGCAGCCTTGCGCTGTGCCGACTGCAGCTCGGTGATGTCGTCGAACGTCACCACGTAGCCCTCGGTCACCGCGCCCTTCATCTCCGGGCCGATCCGCACCAGCAGGGTGCGGCGCCCGCTCTGCACCTCGGCGGTCTGCGGCCGCTCCGGGTTCTGCCGCGCCAGCGCCAGCAGCGCGGAGAACTCCGGCACCAGCGCCGCCAGGCTCTGTCCCGCCGCCGCCATCAGGTCGAAGCCGAGCAGGGTCCCGGCCGCCAGGTTGGGCAGCTCGACGCGCTGCTCCGCGTCCAGTCCGATCACGCCCGAGGAGACGCCCGACAGCACGGCCTCGGTGAAGCGGCGACGCTCGTTGATCTGGCTGTAGGCGGCCATCAGCTCGCTCCGCTGTGCGGAGAGCTGATCGATCATGCGGTTGAAGGCGCGCGACAGGCCGGCAACCTCGTCCTCGCGTTCCGCCTCCGGGACGCGCACGCCGAGATCGCCCTCACGCACCCGTTCGGCGGCCAGGATCAGCAGGCCGACCGGATGGGCAATCTGGTTGGCCAGCACCAGTCCCACCAGCACCGCCGCGGCCAGCACCAGCAGCGCCACCAGGGCGAAGATCATCACGAAGGTGATCTGCAGGCCGGAGCGGTTCTGATCGAGGCGACGGTAATCGGCGACCACGGTCTGGGTCTTGCGCATGTGGTCCAGGATCACCGGATCCGCCGGACGGGTGATCATCAGCATCAAGGTCGGCGACGGCGAGTCGCCCAGTCCGACCACGGCGCTGACGGTGCGCCCGTCGGGGGAGTCCTGGATCGCCACGTCGCCGCTGCGCGCCAGGATCGTCGCCGAGGGCGGCGGCAGGGTCACCTCCGGGCCGTTCAGCAGCCCGTGCGAGGCCAGCACCTGGTTGTTGGTCGGGTTGAAGATCGCCGCCTCCGAGAGGTCGCGCGCGTACATCTGCTCCATCAGCAGCTGCTGCAGGTCGCGCTGGTCGAGGTAGAACACGGCGCCGTTCTGAGACAGGTCGTTGGCCATCGCCAGCGCGTCGACCCGGATGTTGTTGTTGTGCTCCTGCAGGTAGCCGCTGGAGGCCTGCAGCGCCTCATCGAGCGCGGTGCGCACGCGGTCGTTGAACCAAACCTGGATGCCGAGATGGAAGAAGGCGGCGGCGAAGATGCCCACCACGGTGGTCGGCTGCACCGCCACCACGCCGAACAGCAGCACCAGCCGGACGTGCAGGCGCGAACCCGCCAGTCCACGCCGGCGCTCGCCGAGCACCTTGGCCAGGCGCATCACCAGCGCGGTCGCCAGCAGCGCCAGCACCAGCAGGTTCAGGCCGAACAGGACCATCTCGACATGTGGCCGGTGCGCGAGCGTCATCCCGCCCGCCAGCACGGAGAAGGTGGCGACTCCGAGCGCGAGCGCCGTGGCCGCGAGCACCAGGGTGCCGATCTTGCCGAGCATCAGCGTGCGCAGCCGCCTGGGCGGCTCGGGGAGGCGCCAGGACGGAGGCCACTGGAGGGGTCGCATCGTCTTCAGGACACCGAACTCCGCCTCAGCCGATGCCGCGCACCACCGGGATCTCCAGGTCGCGGATCTTCTTGCGCAGCGTATTGCGGTTCAGGCCCAGCATCGCCGCCGCCTTGATCTGGTTGCCCTTGGTCGAGGCCAGCGTCATCTGGATCAGCGGCCGCTCGACCTCGGCGATCACCCGGTCGTAGATGTCGCGCATCGGCATGCCGTCGCGGCTCGCGGCCAGGAACTGTCTTATGTGCCGCTCCACCGCCTGCACCAGCGGTTCCTGCTCCACCACCGGCGTGGCGGTCGGGCCGTCCGTCGTCACCACGTTCTCCGCGAGCTCGGCCGCGACCACCTCGGCGGTGATGGTCTCCTGAGGATACAGGGCGGCGAGCCGGCGCATCAGGTTCTCCAGCTCGCGCACGTTGCCCGGCCAGCGATGCGCGGCCAGACGCTCCATCGCCTCGTCGGACAGGGTCTTCGAGGGCAGCCCGCTCTGCTGCACCTTCTCCAGGAAGTGCCGTGCCAGGATCGGTATATCCTCGGAACGCTCGCGCAGTGGCGGCAGACGGATCGGCACCACGTTGAGCCGGTAGAACAGGTCCTCGCGGAACGACCCGGCGCGGATCGCCTGGCGCAGGTCGCGGTGGGTGGCGGCGACGATGCGCACGTTCGCCTTGACCGGTGCGCGGCCCCCGACGGTGGTGAACTCGCCCTCCTGCAGCACGCGCAGCAGACGCGTCTGCGCCTCCGGCGGCATGTCGCCGATCTCGTCGAGGAACAGCGTGCCGCCGCTCGCCTGCTCGAAGCGACCCTGGTTGCGGTTGGTGGCACCGGTGAAGGCGCCGCGCTCGTGACCGAACAGCTCGCTCTCGATCAGCTCGCGCGGGATCGCCGCCATGTTGATGGCGACGAACGGACCGGCGCGCCGGCGCCCGTAATCGTGCAGCGCGCGCGCCACCAGCTCCTTGCCGGTGCCGCTCTCGCCGTTGACCATCACCGTGAGGTCGGCGGTCGTGAGCCTGGCGATGATGCGGTAGATGTCCTGCATCGCCATCGAGCGGCCGATCAGCGGCAGGCGCTCCTCGGCGTCGTGCGGCCGCGGTGGCGTCGGCGGCAGCGGCGTCTCCAGCGCGCGGGCCACCACCGAGAGCAGCTCCTTGAGGTCGAACGGCTTGGGCAGGTACTCGAAGGCGCCGCGCTGCGTCGCCTTGACCGCGGTCATCAGCGTCGATTGCGCGCTCATCACCACGATGCGCAGTTCCGGACGCAGGCGCTTGATGCGCGGGATCAGGTCGAGGCCGTTCTCGTCGGGCATCACCACGTCGGTGATCACCAGGTCTCCCTCGCCCTCCTCCACCCAGCGCCACAGGGTGGCGGCGTTGCCGGTGGTCCGGACCTGGTAGCCGGAACGGCCGAGCGCCTGCGTCAGCACGGTCCGGATGGAACGGTCGTCATCGGCGACCAGCACGGTGGGCAGCGTCATGCACTCTCTCGATCAAGCCGGACCGCGTCGCGGCGCGATCAGGCGCTCTATCGGATCGGCACCTGCTCGGGAGCAGATGTCGCCGTCAACTCGGTTCCGCCTCGTCGGTCAGCACGGGCAGGTGCAGCAGCACTTCGGTTCGCCCGGGCACGCTCTCCACTTCGATGATCCCGCCGTGGTCACCGACGATCTTGGCCGCCAGTGCAAGACCAAGGCCACTGCCGGTCGGTTTGGTGGTCAGGAACGGCTCGAACAGATGCGGCCGGATGTGCTCGGGGATACCGGGTCCGGTGTCGCGAACCGTCACCATGAGCGGCAGGTGAACCCGCTGATCCGATCCCGGAACCGCGAGGCGCACGCTGTGGCGGTAGGCGGTGCACAGCGTGATCTCGCCGCTGCCGCCGTCGCCGCTGATCGCCTCGGCGGCGTTCTTCACCAGGTTGAGCAGCACCTGCACCAGCTGGTCGCGATTGCCCAGCACCGGCGGCAAGGAGGGATCGTAGTTCTCCACGATGCGCAGATGCGCCGCGAAGCCGGTCTGCGCCAGCGTGCGCACGTGCTCGAGCACGCGGTGGATGTTGACCGCGCCGCGCGTGATCCCCCTCTCGCTGAACATCTCCATACGCTCGACCAGCGCGCGGATACGGTCGGCCTCGTCACGGATCAGCACCGCGAGTTCGCGGTCGTCCTCGGCGACCGATCCTTCGAGCAGCTGTGCCGCACCGCGTATGCCAGAGAGCGGGTTCTTCACCTCGTGGGCCAGGATGGCCGCCATCCCGGAGACGCTGCGCGCGGCGCTGCGGAAGGTGAGCTGACGGTCCAGCGCGCGCGCCGCCGAGGCGTCGTGCAGGGTCAGCATCACCGCTCCCGGCTGTTCGGCGAGACCGGTTCCCTGCACCGTGATGCCGCGCCGGTGCAGCCGCGGCCCGTCCAGCACCAGCTCGTGCTCGACGACGCTGGTGCCGTGGCGGCGTACCTGATCGACCAGCAGGAACAGCGGGTGATCGCCGGACAGGAAATCGACCATCGCGTGATGGCGCAGCTGCGACACCGACATGCCGAAGAAGTTCTCGGCCGCCACGTTGGCGTAGCGGATCCGGTTGGCCGGATCGAGCAGCACCACCGGCACCAGCAGGCTGTCGATCATCGAGGCGTGGTCGACCGGGGCGATGCCCGCCATCGCGGAAGCCGGCGCCGCGGGCAGCACGCCAGCACGGACGCGGGGGTGCTCGCGGCCAGACTCCGCGACCGCCTCCGCCGGCGGATGGTTCTTGGCCCGCGACAGCGCTATCCTCACGCGGCCTCGCTCATCGGTGCCGCCCCGCCAGACGGCGCGCGCGCGGCGCGACCCAGGCCGAGCCCGATCTGCCGCGCGTAGAACTCCGAGATCATCGCCAGGGCGGCGTCCGCATCGTCGGTCCGGTTGATCGCCGCGCGGAAACCGGCGGAGTCGACCAAACCCGCCGAGTACCAGGAGACATGCTTGCGGGCCAGCCGGAGGCCGGGCTGGGGGCCGAAATGCTCCAGCATCGCGCGGTAATGCTCCAGCACGATCGCCCGCTCCGTCTCCAGGTCGGGATCGGGGATGCGCACGCCGTGCATCAGCGCGGCGGCCACTTGTGCCGGCAGCCACGGCCGGCCGTAGCAGCCGCGGCCGATCATCACGCCGTCGGCGCCGGACTCCGACAGAGCCCGTTCGGCGGACGCGACGCTGGTGATGTCGCCGTTCACCACCACCGGCAGCGACGTCGCCTGCTTCACCCGACGCACGAACGACCAATCCGCCTGCCCGGTGTAGAATTGCTGGCGGGTGCGGCCGTGCACGCTGACCATGCGTATCCCGCTCTCCTGCGCGATCCGTGCCAGGGCCGGCGCATTCAGGCTCTGATGATCCCAGCCCATGCGCATCTTCAGCGTCACCGGGACCGGGACCGCGCGCACCACCGCCCGCAGCAGGGCCGCCGCCAGCACCTCGTCGCGCATCAGCGCCGAGCCGGCCATCTGGCCGACCGCCACCTTCTTCACCGGGCAGCCAAAGTTGATGTCGATCAGGTCGGCGCCGCGATCGACGGCGATGCGTGCTGCCTGCGCCATCGCGTCGGGCTCGCAGCCGGCGAGCTGCACCGCGTTGGGGCCGCCATCCGAAGTGACCTCGGCCATGCGCAGCGTCGCCGCGTTCTCGCGGATCATCGCCCAGGAGGCGATCATCTCCGAGACCACCAGGCCTGCGCCGAGCCTGCGCGCGAGCCTGCGGAACGGCAGGTCCGTTACCCCGGACATCGGCGCCACGATCACCGGGGCCTCCAGGCGCACGCCGCCGAGATCGATCGGCGACAGCCTCGCGCCGCTGCCGCTGCGCGGTGTCGAGGCATTCTCGTCGGCCACGATGCAAACCGACCGGGAATCACGCATGTCGTATCGATTGCTCATGATTTGGGCAGAGTAACGGACTGCCCCGTCCCGTGCAATCGAGACCGGCTCGTGAGAAGGAGGCAGTCTGGACGAGCTTGACGCGTAGAGCGTCGCGCAGCATTGCTCCGCCATGCGCCTCGCAGCCCTCTTCCTCGCCGCAGCACCTGGGCCACGTCCCGGCGCCGCGACCGCCGAGCCGTCAGTCTCGCCCGCAGCAGGCGCGGCCATGAGGCGGGCGGCCGAGGCCCTGCTCGCGCATGTCGACCTGCTGCAGCCGGTCGGTGACGCCGATCTGCTCGACCCGTTGCTCGCCGGCTGCGAGACGCTGCGCCCGACGGTCGCGGGCGGCGACAACCGCGTGCAGAGCGTGCGGCGTGGCCTGGAGGCGCTGGACGCCCTGCCGGCGGAGGCGCGCCCCGACCTGGTGCTGGTGCATGACGGCGCACGTCCCTGCGCGTCGTCGGGCCTGATCCGGTCGGTGATCGCGGCACTCCGAACCCACGAGGGCGCCGTGCCCTGCCTCGCCGTCGGCGATAGCCTCAAGCGCGGCATCGCGGGGGAGGTCACCGGCAGCGTTACCGGCCACGGCCTGTACCGGGCACAGAGCCCGCAGGGCTTCGCATTCCCTCGGCTGCGCGACCTGTACCGCGCACATGACTGCGGTGAGATCCACGACGATGCCGTCCTGTTCGAGCGGGCCGGCATCCCGGTCGCGCTGGTCGAGGACGCGGACGCGACCGAGCTAGTGCGGCCGATCGCTCCGACGCTGCTGCCGCGCACCGGCACCGGCTTCGACGTGCATGCCTTCGGCGCCTTACGGCCGCTGCTGCTGTGCGGCGTCGAGGTCGCGCACGAACAGGGTCTCGCCGGCCATTCCGATGCCGATGTCGGCCTGCACGCGCTGTGCGACGCGATCTACGGTGCGCTGGCCGAGGGCGATATCGGCCACCACTTCCCGCCGAGCGAGGCGGACTGGAAGGACGCCGACAGCGCCCGCTTCCTGATCCATGCCGGCGCGCGCATCGCGGCGCGCGGCGGCATGCTGGTGAACGCAGACGTCACCCTGATCTGCGAGCGGCCGAAGATCGGTCCGCACGTCGGCAGGATGCGCGAGCGACTCGCGTCCCTGCTGGGCACCGAGATCGGTCGGATCTCGGTCAAGGCGACCACCACGGAGCGGCTCGGTTTCACCGGACGCGGCGAAGGCATCGCCTGCCAGGCCAGCGCCACCATCCTGCTGCCCTGAGCCGCACGGGCCGCATCCGCTTCGCCCGCGTCTCAGCGTCCGCCGGAAGGCAGGAACGAGCGGGCGGTGGCCGGAGCACCCACTTCGAACGGCGTCACGTCGGACCAGAAGCGCGAGGTGAATTTCGTCGCATCGATCCGATACGGCCGATCCCAGGTGAAGCCGACATCGGCGACCTCGCGCATGAAGCGCGACACCAGACCGAGCAGAGGCAGCAGCCTGAGCGGGACCGCCCTGAGCCTGAGCCGGACGCCGAGCGCCTCCGCACCTAGGCGCAGGATCTCCCGCGGGGTCCGGGTCGGCGCACAGGGCATGTTCCAGGCTTGGCCGTAGGCATCGTCGGGAGCGTCCAGCAGCGTGACCACGGCGCGGGCGATGTCGGGGACGTAGGCGAAATCGTGCGGCATGTCGGGCGGTGCGAGGAGCAGGACGGGCTTGCCGTTCGCGATCCGGCCGAAGCCGGTG
>CAXTOE010000069.1:8765-9886 GCA_964245685.1 uncultured Acetobacteraceae bacterium
CCTGCGCCGCGCGATGGCGGCGCCGCCGGTGGCGCCGAGATGGGAGACGGTGACTCCCGGACCGTAAAAGTCCGGCGCCCGCAAGGCGGCGACGCGGACACGGCCCGCTGCGGCGGCGGCCTGCCAGATGCGGGTCACCTCGGCACGTATCGCGGGCTTGGCGCCGCGAGTCGTCAGGGGCATGTCCTCGCGCAGCGCGTCGCGCTGCGGCCCGAGCATGTAGAGCCCGTCGACGAAGACGAGGCGGGCGCCGGTGCGGGCGCAGGCCTCGACGACGTTGGTCATCGCCCTCGGCCATGCGGTGCGCCAGACGCGGGAGTCGTAGGCGAAGCCCACGGCCAGGACGACCTGGCTCGCGCCGTCGATGGCCCGCCGTACCGATGCCGCGTCGAGCACGTCGCAGTCGCGGAAGGCGGTCGAGGCCGGCAGGTCCGCGGGCCGGCTCCGTTGGGCGACGGCGACGCTGCGTCCGTCTGCCTGCAGCGCGTGCGCGGTGGCGCGTCCCACCGCGCCGAAACCCAGGATGACGATCGATCCATGCATGAGCATTCTCCTCGTCGCCAGGGTAGCGATACCGCCTGACATATCGGAAATGCATGTTTATGATCATCAGCATGCGTGAGGTGAATGTTGCGGGTCTCGATCTCAATCTGGTTCCGGCGCTCGACGCGCTGCTGCGCCGGCGCAGCGTGACCCGGGCGGCGGCGGAGGTCGGGTTGAGCCAGCCCGCGATGAGCCGTGCCCTAGCACGGCTGCGGGACATCCAGGGCGATCCGCTGCTGGTGCGGACGCGTGCCGGCTACGCGCTGACGCCGCGGGCGCTGGCAATCCAGCCGCAGCTCGCCTCAGCCATGGGACATCTCCGGCAGGTGTTCCAGCAGCAGAGCTTCGATCCGCTGATCGAGCGACGCACGGTGCGCCTGGCGGCCGCCGACATCCATGCAGTCCTGATCCTGCCGGAGGTCGCGGCTCGGCTCGCCGTGGAGGCTCCGGGCGTGGATCTGCGCGCGGAGCCGTACGCGCCGGACATCCTGGAGCGGCTCGAGGGCGGCGCGCTGGATCTCGCCTTCGCGCTGTCGAGCACAGCGCTGCCTCCGGGTGTCTACAGCGAGGTGGTCGGC
>CAXTOE010000069.1:9896-10407 GCA_964245685.1 uncultured Acetobacteraceae bacterium
GTCGGCGAGGATCGCCTGGCGCTGGTGATGCGACGCGGCCATCCGGCGGCCGGACGCGCCTGGTCGATCGCGGAGTATGGGGCGTGGCAGCATGTCGGGATCGCCCTGCTCGGCGACGGCCGCTCGGAGATCGATGCGCGCCTGGCAGCGAGCGGCGTGACAAGACGGATCAGCCTGGTGACGCCGTACTTCACTGCCGCCCTCGCCGTCGTAGCCGCGACGGACCTGGTGACCACGGTGTCCGCCGCGCTGGCGCGTCGCCTGGCGGTGCCGTTCGACCTCGCGCTTCAGCCGCCGCCGTTCGGTGAGATGCTTCTGCAATCGACGCTGGTGTGCTCGCACGTGCGGGCTGGCGACCCGTTCCTGGCTTGGTTCCGCACCGTCGTGCGCGACGTCGCGACGACATGCATGGCGGCGCAGCCCTCCTGAATCGGGGTCTGGGGCCGGCGGCCCCCGCGGGTCCCGGGGCGCGCCCGGGGGGTGATGCCTAAGCGGGAAACCCGCCCGCGCA
>CAXTOE010000070.1:0-10253 GCA_964245685.1 uncultured Acetobacteraceae bacterium
TTGTAGCCGTTCCAGTCCTCGCCCAGTGCGCCGACCACGTGCGCCAGCTGCCAGCACGCGGCCTGCACCGCGCCCGCGTCGTCGCGCGCCAGCGCCGCCTGGCCGAGCACGATCATCGGCCGCTTGGCCGCACGCAGCGCTTCGGCGAAGGCCACGCTGCCGTCGAGCAGCCCGCTCAGCACCGACGGGCGATCGCCCAGATGGGTCACCGGATAGGTCAGGTCGCGAGTCGGCGCGCCCTTCAGCGTGCCGACGAAGCCGATCGGGAAGCGTCCGGCGAGGTAGCGCTTGCGTATGCGCGCGTTCAGCACGGGTGCGTCGAAGCGCGGATCGCAGCCCACCAGCAGCAGCGCGTCGGCCTCCTCGATGCCGGCGATCGAGCTGTTGAACAGGTAGAACTCGCGCCGCGCGGTGTCGATGCGCGCCCCGTCCTGGCGGCAGTCGATATTGCCGGAGCCCAGCGAGACCATCAGCTCCTTGAGTGCGAGCATGCTCTCGGCGTCGCACAGGTCGCCGGCGATGGCGCCGATCCGCTCGCCCGGCACGCCGTCGAGGCGATGGCCGATGGCGCTGAACGCCTCCTGCCAGCTCACCCGGTGCAGCTTGCCGTGCACGCGCAGCCACGGCGCGTCCAGCCTCCGGCGCTTGAGCCCGTCGAAGGAGAAGCGGCCCTTGTCGGCCATCCACTCCTCGTTCACCTCGTCGTTGACGCGCGGCACGATGCCGCGGATCTCGGCCTGACGCACCTGCACCACGATGTTGGTGCCCACCGCGTCGGTGGCGTCGATGCTGTCGACCGAGCGCATCTCCCACGAGCGCGCGCCGAACGCCTGCGGCTTGGAGGTGAGCGCCCCCACCGGACAGATGTCGATCAGGTTGCCCGACAGCTCCGAGGTCAGCGCGTGCTCGACGTAGGTGGTGATCTCCATGTTCTCGCCGCGCGAGGTGGCGCCGAGCTCGGGCACCCCGGCGACTTCGGTCGCGAAGCGGACGCAGCGCGTGCACTGGATGCAGCGCGTCATCACCGTCTTGACCAGCGGACCGAGATACTTGTCCTTCACCGCGCGCTTGTTCTCGGCGTAGCGCGAATGGTCCGAGCCGTAGGCGTAGGCCTGGTCCTGCAGGTCGCACTGGCCGCCCTGGTCGCAGATCGGGCAGTCCAGCGGATGGTTGATGAGCAGGAACTCCATCACCGCCCGGCGCGCCCGGCGCACCACCTCGGTGTCGGTCCGCACCACCATGCCGTCCATCACCGGATAGCCGCACGACGCCACCGGCTTCGGCGCCTTCTCGATCTCGACCAGGCACATGCGGCAGTTGCCGGCGATCGAGAGCCGCTCGTGGTAGCAGAAGCGCGGGATCTCCTTGCCCGCGGCCTCGCAGGCCTGCAGCACCGAGGAGCCGTTCGGCACCTCGAGCTGGATGCCGTCGACCGTGATCTTGGCCATCTCGGCGCTACTCCGCGGCCAGCGGCTGGGGAAGGTTGGACGGCGTCGGCGCCAGTCCGGCCCCGGCATGGCTGCGGCGATAGGCCTCGATGCGCTGCTCCATCACCGGGCGGAAATGCCGGATCAGCCCCTGGATCGGCCAGGCCGCGGCGTCGCCCAGCGCGCAGATGGTGTGGCCCTCGATCTGCCGGGTGACCTGCTCGAGCATGTCGATCTCCTCGATCTCGGCGCGTCCGGCGACCATGCGGTCCATCACCCGCATCATCCAGCCGGTGCCCTCCCGGCAGGGGGTGCACTGTCCGCAGCTCTCGTGCTTGAAGAAGCGCGCGAAGCGGGCGATCGCGCGCACCACGTCGGTGGACTGGTCCATCACGATCATCGCCGCGGTGCCGAGGCCGGACTTCTCGGCGCGCAGCGCGTCGAAATCCATCAGCACCGTGTCGCACACCGACTTCGGCAGGATCGGCACCGAGCAGCCGCCGGGGATCACCGCCAGCAGGTTGTCCCAGCCGCCGCGCACGCCGCCGGCATGACGCTCGATCACCTCGCGCATGGAGATGCCGAGTTCCTCCTCCACCACGCAGGGCCGGTTCACGTGGCCGGAGACCGCGAACAGCTTGGTGCCGACATTGTTCGGCCGGCCGAAGCTCGCGAACCAGGCGCCGCCGCGACGTAGGATGGTGGAGGCGACCGCGATGCTCTCGACGTTGTTGACCGTGGTCGGGCAACCGTACAGCCCCATCGCCGCGGGGAACGGCGGCTTCATGCGCGGCAGGCCCTTCTTGCCCTCCAGGCTCTCCAGCAGCGCCGTCTCCTCGCCGCAGATATAGGCGCCGGCGCCGAGATGGATGTGGAAGTCGAAGTCCCATCCCGAGCCGCAGGCGTTGCGGCCGATCAGCCCGGCTTCGTACGCCTCGTCGATGGCGATCTGCAGGTTGCGCGACACGGTGAGGTACTCGCCGCGTATGTAGATGTAGCAGGTATGCGCGCCCATGGCGAAGGAGGCGATCAGCGCGCTCTCGATCAGCTTGTGCGGCTCATGGCGCAGGATCTCGCGATCCTTGCAGGTGCCGGGCTCGCTCTCGTCGCCGTTGATGACGAGGTAGCTCGGCCGCCCGTCGGAGTTCTTCGGCATGAACGACCACTTGAGCCCGGTCGGGAAACCGGCACCGCCGCGGCCGCGCAGGTTCGACGCCTTCATCTCGGCGATGATGGCGTCGCGCCCGCGTGCCAGGATCGCCGCCGTGCCGTCCCAGTCGCCGCGTTTGCGGGCGCCGGCCAGGAAGACGTCCTCCTGGCCGTAGATGTTGGTGAAGATGCGGTCCTTGTCCTGCAGCATGATCTCAAGTCCTACGCCGGCGGCGGCGCGTTTGGAGGCTGTGTCGGCTCGAGCAGCGTCGTGCGGCCGCCTTCCGGCGCCGAGGCGAGCCGCCCGATGCTGGACCCGGGCGTCGGGCTCTCGCCGCGACGCAGCGCCTCGATCAGCGCCACCGTGCGTGGCCCGTCCAGGTCCTCGTAGAAGTCGTCGTTGACCTGCAGGATCGGCGCGTTCGCGCAGGCGCCGAGGCACTCGACCTCGGTCATCGTGAACATCCCGTCCGGCGAGTTCTGCTCCCAGTTCGGCACCCCGCTCACCGACTTGCAGGCGGCGACGATGTCGTCGGAGCCGCGCAGCCAGCAGGGAGTCGTGGTGCAGACCTGCAGGTGGTAGCGGCCGATCGGCCGCGTGTTGAACATCAGGTAGAAGGTCGCGACCTCGTAGACCCTGATCGGCGGCATGCCGAGGCGCACCGCGACCGCGTCCATCGCAACCCTCGGCACCCAGGCGCTGCCGGTCTCCCGGCCCATCTGCCGCTGCGCCAAGTAGAGCAGCGGGATCACGGCACTCGCCTCCCGGCCCTCGGGGTAATGCGCGAGGATGGTCGCGATCTCGGCGTCGCTCTGCGCGTCGAACGCGAAGCGCTCGGGCTGCTCCGACGGCGCGCCGCTCGGCGCGTGGCCCGGCGAGCCGTAGCCGATATTCTCGGCGGAGAACTGTCCGGACATGCGCGCCTACCTGTCGATCTCGCCGAACACTAGGTCCAGCGAGCCGATGATCGCCACCGTGTCGGCGAGCATGTGCCGACGTGCCAGCTCGTCGAGCGCCTGCAGGTGCGCGAAGCCGGTCGAGCGGATCTTGCACCGGTACGGGCGATGGCTGCCGTCGGCGACCAGGTAGACCGCGAACTCGCCCTTCGGGCTCTCCACCGCGGTGTAGGTGGCGCCCGCCGGCACGTGATAGCCCTCGGTGTACAGCTTGAAGTGGTGGATCAGCGCCTCCATCGAGCTCTTCATGTCGCGCCGGCTCGGCGGCGTGATCTTGTGGTCCTGCAGCTTGATTGGGCCGGGCTGCATCTTCGCCAGGCACTGGCGCACGATCTTGACGCTCTCGCGCATCTCCGACACGCGGATCAGGTAGCGGTCGTAGCAGTCGCCGTTGCGCGCGACCGGGACCGCGAACGCCACCTCGTCGTACATGTCGTAGGGCCGGGCGCGACGCAGGTCCCACGGCACGCCGGACGCACGCAGGTTGGGACCGGAGAAACCCCAGGCCAGCGCCTGCTCGGCGCTGAACGTGCCGATGCCGACGGTGCGCTGCTTCCACACGCGGTTGCCGGTGAGCAGGCCCTCGACATCGTCGAGGAACTTGGGAAACTGGTCGGCCCAGGCGAGGATGCGCTCGTCGAGACCGGCCGGCAGGTCGCGGCTGACGCCGCCGGGGCGGAAATAGTTCGCGTGGTAGCGGGCGCCGGACACCGCCTCGTAGAACTCGAGCAGCTTCTCCCGCTCCTCGTAGCCCCACAGCGAGGGCGTCAGCGCGCCGACGTCGAGCGCGAACGAGGTCACCGCCAGCAGGTGGTTGAGCACCCGGGTGATCTCGGCGAACATGGTGCGGATCCATTTCGCGCGCTCCGGCGGCACGATGCCGAGCAGCTTCTCGGTCGCGAGCGCGAAGGCGTGCTCCTCGCACATCGGCGAGACGTAATCGAGCCGATCGAAATACGGCAGCGCCTGCATGTAGGTCTTGTATTCGATCAGCTTCTCGGTACCGCGATGCAGCAGGCCGATATGCGGGTCGGCGCGTGCCACCACCTCGCCGTCCATCTGCAGCACCAGACGCAGCACGCCGTGTGCCGCCGGATGCTGCGGGCCGAAATTCAGCGAGTGGCTGTCGATCTCAACCGTCTTCAGCCGCGCCTCGCCCTCCGGCGTGTCCGGCGTCATGGTGTCGGGGATATCGCGACGCAGCACGATCGCC
Source organism: uncultured Acetobacteraceae bacterium (assembly GCA_964245685.1). GTDB lineage: Bacteria > Pseudomonadota > Alphaproteobacteria > Acetobacterales > Acetobacteraceae > Lichenicoccus. Next base: position 4,747 of record CAXTOE010000070.1, read on the forward strand.
GCCGCATCCCCGTCGGTCGTCCGCGTGTCGCTCATCGCGTGATGCCTCCGGCCGGTGATGGTGGGTTCTGACGGCTCTCGTGCGCCTTCTCGTCGCCGGGCAGCGTCAGCATGCCCTCCCAGGGCGACTGGAAGTCGAAATCACGGAAGTCCTGGGTGAGTTTCACCGGCTCGTAGACCACCTGACGGCGGTCGACGTCGTAGCGCACCTCGACGTAGCCGGTGAGCGGGAAGTCCTTGCGCAGCGGGTGCCCCTGGAAGCCGTAGTCGGTCAGGATCCGGCGCAGGTCGGGCTGGTCGGAGAACAGCACGCCGAACAGGTCGTAGCACTCGCGCTCCCACCAGGTCGCGGACGGCCAGATCCGGTGCACCGACGGCACCGGCTGCACCTCGTCGGTGGTGACGATCACCCGTATCCGCTGGTTCAGGATCACCGAGAGCAGGTTGTAGACCACGTCGAAGCGCTCGGCGCGCTCGGGGAAGTCCACGCCGCACAGATCCATCATCTGCTCGAAGCGGAAGCGCGGGTCGTGCCGCAGCAGGGTCATCAGCGACAGCAGCGACGACCTACCGGTACGCACCACCAGTTCGCCGTGCTCGACCGCGGCACCGGACACGCCGGGCACCGAGGTCGAGAGCGCCACCGCCAGGACGGCCAGACGGGCCGCCGGATCGACACGCACGGCAGGGTCAGCCACGCAGGATGGTCCCGGTGCGCCGTATCTTCTTCTGCAGCTGCATGATCCCGTACACGAGCGCCTCGGCGGTCGGCGGACAGCCGGGGACGTAGATGTCGACCGGCACGATGCGGTCGCAGCCGCGCACCACCGAGTAGCTGTAGTGGTAGTAGCCGCCGCCGTTGGCGCACGAGCCCATCGAGATCACCCAGCGCGGCTCCGCCATCTGGTCGTACACGCGCCGCATGGCAGGCGCCATCTTGTTGGTCAGGGTGCCGGAGACGATCATCACGTCGGCCTGGCGCGGCGAGCCGCGCGGGATGACGCCGAGCCGGTCCAGGTCGTAGCGCGGCATGAAGGCATGGATCATCTCGACCGCGCAGCAAGCGAGCCCGAAGGAGAGCGGCCACAGGCTGCCGGTGCGCGCCCAGTTCACCAGCTTGTCGACGTTGGCGACCACGAAACCCTTGTCGGTGATCTCCCCGGTGATGCCGCGGACCACCGCGTCCTGCTCCGGCCCCGGCGGCAGGATGTCGCGGTTCCAGACGATGTCGGGCCGTGCCAGCGACGTCGCGATCTCGGTACTCATGGCCGGTTCATTCCCACTCCAGCGCACCTTTGCGCCACTCATAGAGGAAGCCCACGGTCAGCACCGCCAGGAACCCCATCATCGACAGGAAACCGAACAGGCCGATCCGCGCCAGGCTAACTGCCCAGGGAAACAGGAACGCCACCTCCAGGTCGAAGATGATGAACAGGATCGCCACCAGGTAGAAGCGCACGTCGAAGCGGCGACGCGCGTCGTCGAACGGATCGAAGCCGCACTCATAGGCCGACAGCTTCTCTGCATACGGCTTCTGCTGGCCGGCCAGCAACGAGGCCCCCAGCATGGCGCCGGAGATGGCGAACGCGATGACGACGAAGACCAGGATCGGGAAGTAGTTCGACAGCACCGCGTGCATCTCGGTTCCTCTCCAGGCGCCGCGTCTGGTGGCGGCGTCGCGCCTTTCGGCACTCCGAAGATAGGGCTGGGCGCCCCGCTTCGCCAGCGTGCACTGCAACATAAGAAGAGCAAGGATGCGCGAGTGGCGCGAGTGACGGGGCTCGAACCCGCGACCTCCGGCGTGACAGGCCGGCGCTCTAACCAACTGAGCTACACCCGCAACTGGCGTGAGCGGCGGTGTAGTGGCCGTGCTCCCGATCGTCAACCCCGGTGTCGTCGAGCCCGGTGTCGTCGACAACGGGCGGTCGTCAGGCTGCGCCGGAAGACCCTGGTGGGCGGTGACGGTTTCGAACCGCCGACCCTCTCGGTGTAAACGAGACGCTCTACCGCTGAGCTAACCGCCCCTGGCCCGGTCCGCGCGCCGGTCGCGCGGCGCGCCCGCGCTAGCTCACCGCGTCCTTCAGCACCTTGCCGGGCTTGAAGCGCACCGAGGTGGAGGCCGGGATGTCGATCTCGGCTCCGGTGCGCGGGTTGCGTCCCTTGGCGGCCTTGCGGGTGGCGGGCACGAAGCTGCCGAACCCGACCAGCCGCACCTCCTGCTTGTTCTTCAGCGCCTTCTCGATGGAGGCGAACACGGCATCCACCACCTCGCCTGCCTTGGCCTTCGGCAGGTCGGCCTCCTCGGCCACCGCGGAGACCAGTTCCTGCCTGTTGAGCGGCTTCTCCATGTCCTGCCTTTCTGGTTGGGCTCCGCACCCCGATGTCGAGGCGGGCGCCGTTCGCAAATGCTCCCGCCCCGCGCGAGGCGGGACGGGAGCACGGCAGACTAAGGTTCCCTGTTCTGCTCCGTCAACGAAGCATCCGGCCGGTCTCCCGCGCGCCGGAGGCTAGTGCGGCAGCAAGGCGCCGGCCGGTACGCTCGGGCTTCCCGCCACCGGCTCGGCCGGCTCTTCCCACTCGATCGGCTCCGGCGGATGCACCAGCGCCTGGGCGATCACCTCGTCGACGTGCGCCACCGGAACCAGCTTGAGATGCTTCCTGACGCTGTCGGGAATCTCGGCCAGGTCCTTCTCGTTGTCCTTGGGGAAGAACACGGTGGTGATGCCGGCCCGGAGTGCGGCGAGCAGCTTCTCCTTCAGCCCGCCGATCGGCAGCACGCGGCCACGCAGCGTGATCTCGCCGGTCATCGCCACGTCGCGACGGATCGGGATCCCGGTCATCACGCTGATCAGCGTGGTGGCCATGGCGATGCCGGCGGATGGGCCGTCCTTGGGCGTCGCACCCTCCGGCACGTGGATGTGGATGTCGCGCTTCTCCAGCAGGGTCGGCTTGATGCCGAAGCTCGCCGAGCGGCTGCGCACGTAGCTCAGTGCCGCGGACGCGCTCTCCTGCATCACGTCGCCGAGCTTGCCTGTGTGCTTGACCACGCCCTTGCCCGGCACCATCACGCTCTCGATGGTCAGGATCTCGCCGCCCACCTCGGTCCAGGCGAGGCCGGTGACGACGCCGACCATGTCCTCGCTCTCCGCCTCGCCGTAGCGGAAGCGCTTCACGCCCGCATACTTCTCGAGGTTCTTCCGCGTGATCGCGACCTTCTTGGCCTTGCCGGTGACGATCTCCTTGACCGCCTTGCGGGCCAGGTTGGCGATCTCGCGCTCCAGGTTGCGCACGCCCGCCTCGCGCGTGTAGGTGCGCACCAGCTCGCGCAGCGCGTCCTCGGTGATCGACCACTCCTCGGGCTTGAGGCTGTGTGCGTCGGTCTGCTTGGCGATCAGGTGGCGCTTGGCGATCTCGATCTTCTCGTCCTCGGTGTAGCCCGCGATGCGTATGATCTCCATGCGGTCCAGCAGCGGCTGCGGCATGTGCAGGCTGTTGGCCGTGGTCACGAACATCACGTCGGACAGGTCGTAGTCCACCTCCAGGTAGTGGTCGGCAAACGTGCTGTTCTGCTCCGGATCCAGCACCTCGAGCAGCGCCGCCGACGGGTCGCCGCGCCAGTCGTTGCCGAGCTTGTCGATCTCGTCGAGCAGGAACAGCGGGTTCGAGCTCTTCGCCTTCTTCATGCCCTGGACGATCTTGCCCGGCATCGAGCCGATATAGGTGCGGCGGTGGCCGCGTATCTCGGCCTCGTCGCGCACGCCGCCGAGCGACATCCGCACGAAGTTGCGCCCGGTCGCCTTGGCGATCGACTTGCCGAGCGAGGTCTTGCCGACGCCCGGAGGCCCGACCAGGCACAGGATCGGCCCCTTCAGCTTGTTGGCGCGCGACTGCACCGCGAGGTACTCGAGGATGCGCTCCTTGACCTTGTCCAGCCCGTAATGGTCGACGTCGAGCACGCGCTCGGCCTCGACGATGTCGCTGCGGGTCTTGGAGCGCTTCTTCCACGGGATCGACAGCATCCAGTCGAGGTAGTTGCGCACCACCGTGCTCTCGGCCGACATCGGGCTCATGCCGCGCAGCTTCTTAAGCTCGCCCATGGCCTTGTCGTGGGCCTCCTTGGAGAGCTTGGTCTTCTTGATCCGGTCCTCGAGCTCGGAGGTCTCGTCGCGGCCGTCCTCGCCCTCGCCGAGCTCCTTCTGGATCGCCTTGAGCTGCTCGTTCAGGTAGTACTCGCGCTGGGTCTTCTCCATCTGCCGCTTGACGCGGTTGCGGATGCGCTTCTCGACCTGCAGCACGCCGATCTCCGCCTCCATGTGGGCGAACACCCGCTCCAGCCGCTCCCCGATCGGCGCGATCTCGAGCAGTTCCTGCTTCTCCGAGATCTTCAGGTTGAGGTGGCTGGCGATGGTGTCGGCGAGCTTCGAGGGCTCCTCGATCTGGTTCAGCGAGACCAGCACCTCGGGCGCGATCTTCTTGTTCAGCTTGATGTACTGCTCGAACTGGCCGACCACGGTGCGGCCGAGTGCCTCGATCTCGCCGCCGGCGGAGGGCTCCGGCGCCTGCTCGGGCATCTCGTCGATGGTCGCCTCGAAGTGGCTCTCGGTCTCGCGGAACTCGCGGATGCGCGCGCGCCGGCCGCCCTCGACCAGCACCTTGACGGTTCCGACGCGGAACATGTCGTCCGCGCCCGGGTCATCCTGCGTCGCGTTCTTCTGAGCAACGAGCAGGATCTGTTTGTCGTCGCGCATGACGGCTTCCAGCGCGCGGACGGATTTCTCGCGTCCGACAAACAACGGAACGATCATGTGCGGAAAGACCACGATGTCGCGTAGGGGCAGCACGGCCAAAGGCTCGGCGGCTGCGGTGCGCGGATTGGTGGTCCGCTGCGAATCAGTCATAGGGCCCTCCTATTGATGGACAGTCATATCGTCAGCCCGCCCGTTCTGGCGCGTGCCGACCATTTTGGATCGAAACCCCGAACCTTGGCGGCGGCTTCCAGATTGATATCGTCAGCGCCTCACCCTGCCACAAGGGGCAGGATCAGGCGCCGCCTTCGGCGCGGTTCTTTCCGTAGGTGAACAACGGGTTGGCGCGACTTTCGGCCACTTCACGGTTGATCGTGACTTCTTCGACACCGTCGAGGCCGGGCAAATCGAACATGGTGGACAGCAAGATCGACTCCATGATGGACCGCAATCCGCGAGCGCCGGTCTTACGGGCGATCGCGCGGGTGGAGACCGATCTTAGCGCATCTTCTGTGAACGAAAGCTTTACGCCCTCCATCTCGAACAGGCGGGCATACTGCTTGACCAGGGCGTTCTTCGGCTTGGTCAGAATCTCGACCAGCGCTGCCTCGTCCAGATCCTCGAGCGTCGCCACGACCGGCAAGCGGCCGATGAACTCGGGAATCAGGCCGAACTTCAGCAGATCTTCGGGCTCGACCTCGCGCAGGACGGCGCCCATGCGACGATCCTCCGGATCACGGACGTCGGCGCCGAAGCCGATGCC
>CAXTOE010000071.1:0-7333 GCA_964245685.1 uncultured Acetobacteraceae bacterium
AGCCCTGCCTCGATCCCGACCTGACCGGGCCGCCCCCGGAAGGCACCCGCTATGCCGTGCGATCTTGCGAGGACGAGATCGTCTACCTGCCGATGTTTCGTGACGCGCTGCAGGAGGCCAGTGCGGGGCCGCTGCACGCCTGGATCAATGGAGCCTGGTTCACCTCGGAGACGATGGACAGACCTGATCGAATGGATGGGTGAGGAGATGGGAGATGGGAGATGGGAAAAAGGGGAATGGGGAGTGTCCTCCACGCCGATGCCGTCGCGCCCTCTCGTGTTCTGATGCGTCCTGAACCGCCGCGCTGATCGCGACAACGGGTGGGTCCTCGCCATGCTCGCTGCGCTGCGCGTGGCTCCGGTCCCGTGCTGCGCACGCCGTGGTCCCGCTCAGCCCGCCGGTTCCTCTCGGCCGCACACGAGAGGACGCTGACGGCATCGGCCCGAAGCCTCCTCTGGGTGAGATGAGAGAATGAGATCATGGCTGGAAGCCTCAACAAGGTCACGCTGATCGGCAACCTCGGCAAGGACCCGGAGATCCGCAGCACCCAGACCGGCGACAAGATCGCCAGCTTCACCCTCGCCACGAGCGAGACCTGGAAGGACCGCGCCAGCGGCGAGCGCAAGGAGCGCACCGAGTGGCACCGCATCACGATCTTTGGTGACGGGCTCTGTGGAGTGGTCGAGCAGTACCTGAAGAAGGGCAGCAAGGTCTACCTCGAGGGCGCCCTGCAGACGCGCAAGTGGACCGATCATTCCGGCCAGGACAAGTACACCACCGAGATCGTCCTGCAGCCGTACAACGGAAAGCTCCTCATGCTCGACGGCAACGGCGGCCAGAACCGGAATGGTAACGGCGGCCACGCCGACAACCACGGCGACCTCGACGACGAGGTGCCGTTCTAGGCCGCCGCCACGCCCGGCACAGGGCTTCAAACATCGTCCTTCGATCCCATCAAACGCCGCGCGGCTCCCGCGCGGCGTTCGCCGTTCACAGGAGCCAACACGATGCCCGCCGTTCTGAACATGACCGCGCTGCCCGGCCACCTCGAGAAGACCTCCGGCTACACCAGCAAGGTGCTCGAGATCCTCGGCCGCCAGTTCGGGCGAGACAGCAAGATCATCGGCAGCGTGGCCGACGCACGCGAGGCGGTCGCGGCCTTCGCCGCCCGGATCAAGGCCGAGCACCCGGACACCTCGTTCTACGTCAGCCTGTCCGTGCGCAAGGGTGACCGCAAGCCGCGCGGCTTCGACGACGCGCGCCGCAATGGCGGGCTCGGCCAGGATGACTGCCTCCTCCTGCGCGAACCGGAGGCCGCATGATCCGGCAGTACGAGGACAGCGCCGCCGTCAGGGCGCCAACCCGCTCGGCGTCGGCGTGATCGCCGCCGGCTCGATCTACTACCTGCAGGACCGTGCGTTCTTCGACAGCAGCCTAGGCGACTAAGCCGTATGCCGCGATCCATGGATTGTCGAGGGCTTCCTCAACGGGACCCTCGGCGCGGGCCGCCGCAACCGCGACACTGGCCTGTGGGAGAACGTCACGATCAGCGGTCGGTCCGATACCGCCGTTGTCCGATCTCTCCGCAACGGCCGACGCAAGAACGTCGGCGTACACCTGCTTCAACTGCACGACGACAAGTCGCTGACCAAGCAGCTCACCGACTACCCGACATTGCGAGACCTTGCGCTCTACCGGCTCCGGCCAGTACGCCCGCGGTGCGCGGAATGATAGTCGAGATGTAGGATCAGCGTGCCCCGGACTTAAGCTGCCTCGCGAGCGCGCGCAACTGGCGACAAGAAGCGGCCTGTCTTCGAGACCATGCCGATCGTTCCCACCTCGCACCAGCACAACATGCGGTCTTCCTGCGCCAGGCGAAAGCCGCCGAACGACAGGCAGACTGGTGGCTGGCGGAGATGGAGACGGCCTAATGAGCTGTTGCAAATAACGGAATCCGTTCGCCCCAGTGTAGATGGCCATTCACCAACAACATAAGAGACCGCGCAAGTGATCGACGTGTGGCGCTTGTACTGGCTAACCGACGCTACATTCCTTAAAAGAAATGGCCACGAGACAACTGCAGCCCTCACAGCTTCCGCTTCCCGCACCTTGCCTCGACCGGAATGAACTTCGCGCAACGGATTTGATCGAACGCCGCCTAGGCGGCCAGCCCGGAGCCTTGCACCCATGACAACCTTCCGCATCAAGCTTGTTGAGACCACGACCACCAAAGGAGCAGTCGAGTTTCCGATCGTCGCCGCGAGTGCCGCCGCCGCCGCTACCATCGTGTCCGAAGCCTACGGCGTCGCGCGGCAGCAGAGCCCCAGCGAGGCGGACGAGCCGTATCCTTCGCTGCCCGACGTGCGCCGCTTCCATCAGCATTTCGGCTGGCACCGCTAGGCCAAAGTGATAGGCAGGAAGGCGCAACGACTGCGGATATCGTAGGCATCTTTTAACGAGCACGAAACATATTCGCGGTAGTTTACCGGATCGATTTAGGAACAGATCCCAGATGGAGTCGAACAGAGAGGAGAGTCAAGGCGGCTCTGCCACTGCCGTCGTGTCCCTTCGGTTGGATGTGGTCTGAACCGGGAGTGCGGCCATCGCAATTCCCGCGGCGCCGGCAGCGTCGTGCCTTCGGTTCAGACTGCGCCGTGAAGCTGCGAGCAGCTTCCGCACCGCCGCCGTCTTCAGGAGTTTCCATGCCCGCTCTCCCGGTTCCGGTCGACCACACCGAACGACCAGGATGGCACCGGCTGAACGCCTTCGGGAGACAAGAAGGAATACGGTCATGGCCGCTAGCGTCAACAAGGTCATCCTGGTCGGCAACCTGGGCAAGGATCCGGAAGTCCGCAACACGCAGGGCGGCTCGAAGATCGTCAGCTTCACCGTGGCGACCAGCGACAGCTGGGACGACAAGGCCAGCGGTGAGCGGCGCGAACGCACGGAGTGGCACCGGGTCGTCATCTTCAACGAGCGCATCGGGGGTGTGGCGGAACAATATCTGCGCAAGGGACGCAAGGTGTTCGTCGAGGGCGTGCTGCGCACCCGCAAATGGACCGACGAGGGTGGCCAGGACAAGTACACCACCGAGCTCGTGATCGAGCAGTTTCATGGCGACCTGCAGCTGATCGACAGCAACCGGGACCATGGCGGCGATGGCGACGAGGGCGCACCTCGTGCCGGACGCCGGGACCAGCATGAGAGCCTCGACGACGCGCCTTTCTGAGCCGAGCCCGGGGGCCTGCCGCAGCCAGAGCGGCAGGCTCCTGATCACCGAGGGAGCTTCCTGATGACGGATATCAAGAAGCTGCGGCGGATGCTGCATGTGGAGCATGCACATCGCGTGCAGCTCGAAGTCGGTGTCGAGACCCTGCGCAGCCTCCTCTCGAAAGGAGGAGACTCAGCCTTGCTGACGCGAAAGAACCTCCCGCAGATCCTGATTGCCATTCTGACCGGTGGCCGACAGGCACGTCAGCTCGAAAGGCGCTATCGCGAAGCCGTTAAATACACGAGTGAATCGGTCAAGGCCCTGAATGCCGACGACGTGCCGGAGCTGCTGGGCACCGTCTTCGACCTGAACCTGCCAGGCTTCATAAGCTGGCTGCTGGAACAGCGGCCGGATCTGGACAAGGTCATCCACGCTGCACGCGCCGCCCGGCAAGCGGACGACAACATCGGCTACGGACCGGATGGTGTCCTGCTCGACTAGAAGCGACGGACACTTTCTCACAGTCCCTCGGCCGACGATCGGGAGTCCCCGGCGCTAGCCTCTCCATCCGGTTCCGACGCACACCCGTTGATGCCCTTGCGGCCTCGCCGGGTATGACCTCGTGCGTGCAGCAGCCATCCCTCCGAGAGGCGCGCGAACGGCACCTCTGGCCTGCGCATCGTCAGGGCTGCCTGGTCTCCTTCCCCAGTGACAGAACAGGGAGTTGCTCCCATGATCCGGTCTTGCCTTCGGGCGAGCGCGCGGAGCTATGCGCGCCGCTTGTCCATCAGCCACGGGATCGAAGAAGGCAGCATCGCCGAAGCGCGCCGCTGGTGTCAGGAAGCCAACCAGTTGCGCGACAGCGCCGACCTCGAGGCGCTGAACCCACGTCAGCGCGCGGCCCTGCGTCAACGTGCGGCCGCAGCCGATCACCGCGCGGTCTGGTGCCTGGAGGTGGTCGGATGACGACGATGCGCTGCCAAAGTGCACGATGGCTGCGGCTATGCCGACCGTGTGCATTAAGTCTATTCAGACCCGCTTGCCTTCGATACGCTGATCCTCTCCACCTGGATCCACGTGCCCGATCGTCCGGGAGGTCATCGTCATGACGTTCATCCGTGATCCTGACGCCGCCCATGCCGAGCTGGAGCAGATCCGGGCGAGCGTGTCCTGTGCGGTCGTGCTGGAGCAGGAAGGCTTCCGCATCGATAAGCGCGAGAGCAGCCGGCGTTGCAAGAAGTACCGGTCCGACGATGGCCGCATCGTCATCGTGAACCACGAGGGTCGTGGCTGGTGGGACCCGCACGACAGCGTGGCCAAGGGCGACGTGTTCAAGCTGGTGCAGTATCTGCAGCCGGGCCTGACGCTCGGCCATGCCCGGCAGAAGCTGCGGCCGATGATTGGGCTGGCGCCGCGCGAGATCCCCGCCGGCCGGAGCCCGCGTTCTCTCCTGCCGTCGGTGCCGGATCGCTGGGGCTGGCTGCCGGCGGTTCAGCAGGGCTCGCTCGTCTGGCGCTACCTGACCGAGATCCGGGCGCTGCCGGACGAGATCGTCCAGGCCGCGATCCGGCAGGACGTGCTGCGCGAAGGCAGGCACGGCACGGCGTGCTTCTCGCATCGCGATCAGGCCGGCATCCTGACCAGCTTCGAGATGCGTGGCCCGGACTTCCGCGGCTGTCCGGCAGACAGCATCAAGACCCTGTTCCGCTTCGGGATGCAGGAAGCGGTGATCCGGCGCCTGGTGGTGACGGAGGCTGCGATCGACGCCTTGTCGGTCGCGTCGCTGGATCTGTCGCGGGAGGGCACGCTCTACCTCTCCACTGCGGGCGGCGTCGGTCCGGAAGGCATCACCGCCCTGAGGGCGCTGCTCACCGCCACCGCGAGCGGGCAGCTGCTGATCGCGGTGGATCGGGGCACCGGAGGCGAGCGGATAACGGCGACGCTCTCGGCGCTGGCGGAGGCGGCCGGCGTCGCGCACACTCGCGTCCTGCCGTTCGACGAGCAGAAGGACTGGAACGCGGTGCTTCAGGGGCGTCGCGGCGGCACGGCCTGAGCCGCGGCGCCACGGACGACGGCGTTTAGCCGGCCTGCTCGAGCAACCACAGCATATCGGCCGCTGCCGAGCGTGGTGTCCAGGTCTCGCCGCGGCAGGCGAGGTCGATCGCGCGGACGGCCCCCAGCGCCTGCCGCACCCGCACGTGCGCCAGCACCAGCCGCTCCGCGGCCTCCTTCGTCAGCCGGTCCGCGCGCTTGCCGAGGTGGTCGATCTCCCCGCGCCAGCCGCGGGCCGTCTGCGCCGCCAGCAGGCGCTGATGCGCCTCGTTGGCAGCCATGCCGGCATCGTGCGCGGTGCGGCAGTCCGCCACCGCTTCGGTGATCACGTCCTGCTGCATCTCGGCCAGCATCCGCCGGCGCTGGCTGCTCGGCTCAGGGGGCACCTGGTCGTGGATCCGCTCGGCCGTCGCCCGGTCGGCCTGGTGGTAGAGATCGCCATCCGGCGCCTCCAGCCCGAAGGCCTCCGCGACGTTGAGCACCTCGCGCACGTCCGGCGCGATCTCGTGCAGCAGTTCAAGGGTGGCCGGGACACGGCGCTCCACGGGGAAGCGGATGACGTTGTCCAGGCCCGGGATCAGTTCAATCCGCATGCAAGCCTCCATCCTACCTGGAAATCGTACGCCACATGCATGTCTACGCAAACAAAAAAGATCGAGACATAATCTACAATATTATTGATATAACAAGTTTCCCGCCGTATGTGCCTGCCTATGGAGATCACTCATCCGCCTTCCGCTTGTCCTGTCCCTGCTGGTGCTGCCGACGATGGCGGCCGCGCAGCAGATGGCCTGCCCGCAGTTCTTCCCGGCCGGAGAGCCGCCGGCGCTGCTCAACCCGAAGCTGGAACAGCGCACGACGCTGCTGTGCAACGACGCCTACGCGGTGCTGGCATCCGGCGCCACGCACGGGGCCCTGTGGTCGGCGGAGCATCCGACGCGAGCCTCGTTGGAGCAGGCAAGCCAGACCCGCAGGGAGGGGGATTTCCAGCCTGATGACCGGCTGCCGCCGGCAGACCAGGCGCAGCTCGCGGACTACCGCCGCAGCGGCTTCGACCGCGGCCACATGACGCCGTCCGGCGACATGCCGGGAGAAGCGGCGCAGGCGCAGAGCTTCTCGCTGGCCAACATGGTGCCGCAAACGGCGCAGCTGAACCGCGGCCTCTGGGAGGGGGTGGAGAGCGCGGTGCGCCACTTGGCCGAGCAGCGAGGCGGGCTCTACCTGGTGACCGGTCCTGCCTTCTACGGCAGGCAGATCAACGCGGTCGGTCCGGATGGCGTGCTGGTGCCGACCTCGACGTGGAAGGCGGTGTACGATCCCGCCGCCGGCAGGACGGGCGTGTACGTCTGCAAGAACTCGGCGCGCCCGACCTGCACCACCGTCTCGGTGGCGATCCTGATCCAGGCGGTGGGGATCGACCCGTTCCCGGCGCTACCGTCGGCCCTGAAGCAGGTGGCGATGCCGCTGCCGCCACCGGAGGACAGCCCGTATGCGGCGAGGGAACGCCATCGCCGCCGCGACCGCAGCAGGTCTGAGCAGTCGCTCGACCAGTAGGAGGTCCCCATGACGACGTTGAAGCCCTTCTCGGTTAATGCCGCCTCGCTCTTGATCGGCAAGCTGACGATCGAGAACGGGATCGATCAGATGTCGATCTACGGCAGTCTGGACATCGACCGCGATCAGCACGGGCTGGCGCGGGCACGACAGCTCAAGGCGCTGCTGGACGCCGCCGTGGCGGTGCTTGAGGGGCAGGCGGACCTGCCGCAGGCGTTATCGAAGGCGGAGGCTCCGAAGACCGTGCGTAACCCGTTCAGCTGAGGCGGTCCGCATGTCGGACATCGACCCTCAAAGCATCCCGGAGTAGCTGGTCCACGATCTGTCTCGTCGCATCGTCTGTCAGAAGCTAGCCTCGTTCGGGTTCACCATCCGGCGCGGCACGGTCTGGACGTGCTGGGATCATCGCGACGCCGGGAAACGGGTCCTGGTGCCACCGAACGGCCAGCGAGAGACGAGCTGACGCAGAACAAGCCGCGACGGAGGAATGCCGCGAGCCCGGCGCCGGCTTAAAAG
>CAXTOE010000071.1:7343-10248 GCA_964245685.1 uncultured Acetobacteraceae bacterium
TAGGACTATGCGCCTGCAGGATGGAGTCAAGCGACAGACGACCATCACTGCCGCAGCCCCTGATGTGACGCTGATCCACGACCGAATTAGGAGGAAGGCCATGTCAGCCAGTGCTAGGCTACCGGGCATGAACATCGCCGCACGCTCGACCCGGATGACGCAGGAAGAGTTCTTTCGGTGGATTGAGGCACAGGAAGGACGCTACGAGTTTGACGGCTTCCAGCCGGTCGCGATGGTCGGCGGTTCGAACAGGCACAACCAGATAGCCGTCAACATCATCGCGACCTTACACGGCCGGCTGCGCGGATCGGGATGCAGACCCTTCGGGTCTGACGCCGGTGTCGGCACAATCGATGACAAAGTCCGCTATCCTGATGTTTCGGTCACATGCAGCAAGTATCGAGGCGATGCGTATTTGGTTCCGAACCCTGTCGTTGTATTCGAAGTGACCAGCCCGAGCAGCGCGCGTGATGACCAGATTGAGAAGCTCCGCGAATACTACGCGGTGCCCTCGATCCAGCGCTACGTCATCGCTGAGCAGTCGAAGATCAAGCTGACCGTCCACACCCGGCAGGACGGGGAGCAGTGGGCAACCACAATCCTGGGCAAGAGTGACGTGCTGATGCTCCCTGAACTGGCGACTGAGCTCTCGGTGGCAGACATATACGACGGCGTTTCCTTTGCCGATGTGGAGCAGCCAACCAGTTGAGACGATCGTTTTCCAGGGATCTCCACGCCCTGCAGGATGATGCTGGGTAGGAGACTGTAGAGCACCTCCAGAATTCTGGATGGCGACTTCGTATGTCGGCTCCTCGACCTCCCCCTGACGGGCCGAAGCCGGCCCATCAGGGGGGGCACGCTCCGGGAGCATGGCCTCGCCGTCATGCGACCAGTCTGACATCCGGCAACGGCTCGCCTCAAATGGTGGGTCCTCGCCATGCTCGCTGCGCTGCGCGTGGCTCCGGTCCCGGCCTGCGGCCGCATTTGACCCGCAACGCCGCCCCACGCCCGCGCCGCTGGCCCGACGGGCCGAGACAAACGCCATGCTCCCTCCGCTCTCGTCACCGACCGGGGCGCTCGCCGCCCCCGAACCCCAGGCAGGACGAACAAGAAAAACGACAGGTTCCTGTCACAGTACAAGCAATAAAAGAGGCAAACCAAAAGCTTTATTTGCAGCATAGATAGCGATAAGCGATTTTCTGTATTGTGTTGTCAGGCTGTTTTGGTAATATTCATTTGCGGCCAGCGAGGACCGCAACACAAAACGCCCTCGAACGGTGCGCCAACACCGAACGAGGGCTGACCCCAGACAGGAGTTCAAGTCCATGTCCGAAGCCACCACGAACGTTGCCGCCGCCCTTGCCGCAGCACAAGCCCGCAGGGCTTCCCGCACCCCCAAGCCGCAGGCCAGTAAGGCCACGGTTCCGGTGCGCACCCCGATCACCTTCGAGAGCGCCGAGCGGCTGTGCCCCTCCGAAGGTGTCATCAATCGCATCGTCGTGGCCTTCGGGCTGGACGCCGTGAACTACGATGCGGTTCGCGAGGCGACCGAGGAAGCCATCGCTGGCATGGCCAAGGCGCTCTCACCCTACATGAACGAGAAGGCGCTGGAGATGCATCTGCAGCGGGTGGTCGGCGCGCATATCGGTTCCGCGCACGGTGCCGGCAGCTTCTACGACAGCCGGGCAGAGGCAGCCCGCAACCTGTCCTCTACGCTGCGCAACGAGGCACGGGACGAGGACCGTCCCGGCATCGACGGCACCGACAACCGTGCGGCCCGGGCGCGTGAGTTTGCTGCCATCGCAGCGGTGCAGGCTTATGCGGTACTCGCAGCGGCGCGCGGTGCGGTGGATGCCTATGCCGAGATTACCGGCCAGGAGTGGAAGCCCTACGCTGGCAATGCCCAGCCGGGCCAGCGTGTCGATCAGCGCGCCGCCGCCGCGCAGCTCGCAGCCTTCGACAAGGAGTGAGGCACACCGGCGGGAGGCATCGCCTTCCGCCACCTTCTCCCTGTCACGAAGGAACCCGAAAGATGAGCCTGCCCCTCACCGCACAGTTCTTCGCCGGTTGCGGCTTCGTCCTGGTGCCGTTCGCAGCCCTTGCCTGTGTCGCCGAGGCGACCTCGCGCGCTATGATTCCGGCTTCAAGAGGCACACTATGAGCGAGGCAACCGTGACCCCGGCCGATCGCGCGGACCTGCACCGGAAGATGGATGCCGAGACCGCGAAGCTCAACGCCAAATTGCGCTCGTATCCCTGGCTGCCTCTCGCGACCACGATCATGGGCAGCAACGGACTGATCGGCGCGATCGCCGCCATCCTGATCGCCCTCCACAAGTAGCGCATCACCAGAAGGAGCCGGTCCCGCACCGGCTCCTCTCCCGCGACATAGATAGTGCCGGGGCGGTGGACACCCTGCGGCTGCCCACCGCCCCGGCTATCGTCGTGCTGGATCCCATCATACTTGATGCCCAGCTCCATCGCGTGGCCGCGTCACTATTCGTTGGTCCTGGATGCACTACTCAGCGCGAAGTGCGGCTGCTTCCACTAAAGATTGGTGCATCTCCCCGGGCCATCGAAGGCGATCAGTGACGCCTCTGCTCCATATCCGCTCGCGAAGATAGGCCTATAGTTCACCCCGTCGCCGACGTCCCCATCCATCCGAGCAGCCAAGCCGTCGGGGCGTGCGAGATTTCAACGACATCACGCTCGGCAACAACAACAGCTTCGAGGCTGGTCCCGGCTGGGATCCGGTGACGGTGCTGAACCCGCCTAAGGGGGATGCGATCGCAGCGACCCTATCGGAGGCGTCAGTGCGTTCCTGACGCGCCCCTAGCCGGACCCCACCCCAGGGCCAGCCCCGCGCACCCCGATCAGACGGGTGCGTCGCGGCCGTGCGTCAGAAG
>CAXTOE010000072.1:0-7140 GCA_964245685.1 uncultured Acetobacteraceae bacterium
CGTGGTGAAGTTGGTGAAGGTGTAGAAGGTTTCGCTTTCCTCGCGTTCACCGCCTGGACGGCACCCGATCCGGCGCGGGTCCGCGTCGGCTCCGGGGGCATCCTGCTCGGCCTGTCGGTCTCAGGCATGCACTACACCGGCGTCGCCGCCATGTCGTTCTCCGGCTTCCTGCTGCTCGATCGCGGCCTGTTCTTCGAGTTCGTGCGCCCCGGAGAGCTCGCCGATGCGGCGCCGGAGCGCCGCTGGATCGCCGACGCCGCGCTGGACGTGGAGTACGCGCTGGTGCTGACGACCAACGCTGGCCTGTGGTCGTACGTGCTCGGCGACACGGTGCGGCTGGTCTCGCGCGATCCGCCGCGCCTGCTGGTGACCGGGCGCACCTCCTGGTGGCTCTCGGTCGCGGGCGAACACCTCGTCGGCGCCGAGCTCGACGCGGCCGTGGCCGCGGCCGCGGCGGAGGTCGGCCGCCGCGTGGTCGAGTACAGCGTGGCGCCGATCCAGCCCGACTCGCGCGACAGTCGCGGCGGCCACCTGTTCGCGGTGGAGCTGGACGGCGCCGCCGACACGGCCCGCTACGCCGATGCCCTCGATTCGGCACTGAGGCGAGGCAACGAGGACTATGCGGCGCATCGCGGCGGTGGGTACGGGCTGCGCGATCCGGAGGTGCGCCTGCTCGCGCGGGGCAGCTTCGAGCGCTGGATGGAGGCGCGCGGCAGGCTCGGCGCGCAGAACAAGGTGCCGCGCGTGGTCGCCGAGCCGGAGGCGCTGGCGGGCCTGATCGGGGAAGCCATGCCGCCTGCCGGTTCGTGACCACCGAGGCCGCCTGCGGCCGCGCGATCCGTCAGCCGGTGGCGGCGACCTGCGCAAGCCGCTCCGCCAGCGGGTCGGCGGACGCATCGCTCTCCTGCTCGCCGGAGACGTCGAGGCAGGTGGCGACCGCCTCGGAAAGGCTGCTGACGTAGAAGTCGGCGCCGACATGCCGGCGCATCTCCTGGTCGGCCGCCGACTCGTACTCGATCGGCCACAGGCCGACCATGAGCAGCACCCCTGGGAGACGCTCGCGCAGCCGCCGCAGCAGGTAGCGAAGCCGCACCGGGTTGCCGCTGAGCTCGAGATAGCAGAGGCAGACCATGGCGATCCCGGTCGGGTCCAGGCCCTGGATCTCCGCACCGGAAGCGCGCGCCGAGGTGGCGACGGTGGCGCCGAGCCCGTGCTTGCTTAGCAGCTGCGCCAGCATCTGCGAGGCCGTCTCGTCCAGCGGCCCGCGCCCGGCCAGGCAGAGCACGGGAGCGTCGTTCTGCCAGGCTGCCGGACGCCCGGCGTGCGAGGGGGCTGATCCCTCCGGAGGCGGCGTGATCGGCGTCTGCCTGTCGTCGCGCTGCGTGCCGGCGAGCTCCTCGTCCTTGCCGCCCGGAGCCGGGTCGACGTCGTCGTACCCTTCCAGATCCTGGACCAGGTCGCGGATGGTGGCGTTGATCTGGGTGATGCGATCCGGCGGCAGGGCGCCGCGCTGGATGTCGGCGGCGGCGAGCTTCAGGCCCTTCAGCACGATGTCGTCGTAGTACGACGACAGCGAGCGCAGCCGCAGCAGCGCCTCGGCCTGACGCAGCACCTCGTCGTCGTCGCCGGCCAGCATGCGCTGGTAGAAGCTCTCGATCGGCGTCAGAGCCGGCCGGTCGCCCAGGATGATGTCGAGGAACTCGAGGTGCTCGACGTGCCGGCCGAGCACGACGAGGCACAGCGTCAGCGGCGTCGACAGGATCAGGCCGATCGGACCCCAGATCCAGCTCCAGAAGATCGCGACCACGATCACCGCGACCGGCGACAGCCCGGTGGAGTGTCCGTACACCAGCGGCTCCACCACCTGCCCCATCACGCCCTCGGTGACGAGGAACAGGCCGGCGGTCCAGCCCATCATGGTCCAGCCCGGATCGACCGCCGCGGCGAGCGCCACCGGCAGCACGGCGGCGATGATCGCCCCGACATAGGGGACGAAACGGAGCAGCGCCCCGAGCACGCCCCACAGGGTCGGGTTGGGCACGCCGATGATCGAGAGCCCGATGCCGATCAGCAGGCCGAACGAGCTGTTGATACCGAGCTGGGTGAGGAAATAGCGCGCGAGACGACTGCCCGCTTCGTCCAGCGCAGCGGTGGTGCGCAGCAGGTCGTTCGAGCCGAACAGGCGGATCAGGCGGTCGCGCAGGTCCGCGTGCTGCAGCAGGATGAAGATCGACACGACGAAAACGATGCCGACATTCTCCAGCGGACCCAGGGCCGGTCCCACCACCTGCTGCAGCAGCTGCAGCGGCGTCGAGGGCGGCTCCTGGATGACGACCGGCGTGGCCTTCTGTTCGCCCGACGGTCCTGCCGGACTGCGCGCGGCCCCGGTGCCGCTGGCGCGCGTGACATGTCCGAAGCGTGCGGTGAGCTGTCTCAGCTCGTCGTCCGCAAAGCCGCGCACCGAGCCCACCTTGTTCTGCACGGTGCTCTGGTAGCGCGGCAGGTCCTGCGCGAGCGAGGCGAGCTGGGTGCCGATCAGGCCGCCGAGCATCAGGATCACGCCGAGCGACGCCGCGACCGCGAGCAGCACGGCCGGGATCTTGGGCAGGCGGAGGCGACGCAGCAGCGCGACCAGCGGCGCCAGCAGGAAGCTCAGCAGCACCGCCAGCGTGATCGGGATGAGCACCTCGCGGCCCAGATAGAGGGCCACGACCACGACGACCCCCACGGCGAGCCCGAGCAGCTTCTCGGACTTCGGCGCCTCCGCCGCCGGCACACGCGCGCGCGGTGGCGGAACCTGTGGAAAGTTGCGTTGTGCCATGGTTGTTCCGGACGCGGGGCCGTCAGCCGACCCCTATGTCGCCACCGACTATGCCACAGAACACCTGGCGCCGGCGAAGCATAGTATGAAGGCTACGGTAGCGGAACGGATCGACGAGGTCCGAGGGGCCGCGCCAGCGACGCGGCCCTGCAGGATCAATCTTCCTTGGGGGCGGCCTTCGCGGCCTTCTCACCGAGCGCGCTGGCATACTCGTCGGCCTTGTAGATCTCGGCCACCATCGACTTCAGCTTGCTCGAATGCGCCTTCATGCCGAGAGCTTCCGCGTAGGCGGCGGCCGAGCCGAAGCCGGCGATGCCGTAATGGCACATGCGCTGGTACTGCGCGACGACGAGGATGTCGAGCAGCTCGCCTTCCGGCGGCGCCTCCTTGACGGTGTGCTTGAGGGCTTCGGTGACGAGGCCTTCCATGCCCTTGCAATGCTCCTTCTCGACCTCGTCATCCACCTCTTCCAGCAGCGCCTTCAGGGCGGCGGTGTGCTTGACGATGCCCTGCGAGGAGGCGGTGAGCGTCTGCTTTAGCTTCGGATCTTGAACCTTCTTCACCATCGTCTCGACCGCCTTGGTCATCTGGTCGTTCGCGGACCAGAGATCCTTGATCTCGTCGGCGTAGATGGCCTTCAGGCTCTCGGGAGCTGACATGGGCTTACCTTTCGTTGCGATCTCGTGAGCAGTGCAGCGGGTCTCGGGCTGACGCTCTTCATGGCTGCGGCTGATCGGCGAGACCGATGCGGGAGCCTGCAGCTGGCGCGGAGGGAAGCCTGTATGGCCAGACAGGTCAAGGCGGTGCGGCGACGGCGCGCACGGACGCAGGAAAATCTTCGTGCGTCGCATGAAGCCAAGCCGGCGCCGCGCGTTGCAGAGCCGCGATGGACGAGCATCTGCGGGCCGGACGGCGCAGACGGACGCGTGCGGGTGCCGCGACACTCCATCACGTCTCCGCGACGCCTGCCCGATCGGGAGCGCATCGCCAGCCCGGAGCGTGCGAGCGCGCCCTGGACATGCCGAGAAACCACGCCCAGACAACGGGCTCGATGCGCTCGGTCTAGTGCAGCCGCCTTACTTGGCTAGTGCAGCTGCATTACAGTACGGGGTCGGAATTTTATTATGATGGAAAGTAGAATTGCCAGGAACTTGCAGACGAGTTTTGGATTAAGCTCGCAGCCGGACCAGCCTGCGCCTACACCAAGCTGTGCGAGACGGTTCGCCGCAACGGGAAGATGAATTCGATGAACAGCGATCGCTTGAGCGGTATCGGCAGGGCGCAGGACGCGCCCGACGTCGCCAGAAACCCGGCAGGCGATACGTTGAAGGATTGATCCCGTAACGGAAATCCGAGCCATGTCCATAGAAGATCTCGCCTCATCGCCGAGCCGCGACCTCAACACCGTGCAGCGCGAGGAACTCAAGATCCCGCTGCACAAGGAGGAACTCGTCGTATCACGGCTCAAGCGCGAGCAGGCCGTGGTGCGCGTCGCGACGCAGACCCGTAGCCGCGAGCAACAGGTCGATGCCGACCTGGCGCACGAGCGGGTGGAAGTCGAGCGCATCGCCTTCGGCCACGTCATCGATGCGGTGCCTCCGGT
Source organism: uncultured Acetobacteraceae bacterium (assembly GCA_964245685.1). GTDB lineage: Bacteria > Pseudomonadota > Alphaproteobacteria > Acetobacterales > Acetobacteraceae > Lichenicoccus. The sequence goes on from CAXTOE010000072.1 coordinate 4,425, forward strand.
GCGTGAGGAAGGCGACGTCATCATCATGCCGGTGGTCGAGGAGATCCTCGTGGTCGAGCGCAAGCTCGTCCTGAAGGAGGAGGTGCGCATCCGGCGCATCCGAAGCACCGAGCAGCATCACGAGACCGTCACGCTCCGCGAGCAGGTGGCGGTCGTCACGCGCACACCGATCGAGACTTCGGGCACCGTCGCGGCATCGCCGCCCGGTGCGACTGACGTCGTCACAGAACAGATAGGATAATCGAAATGACCATTGAAACCATCGTCGCCGTCTACGACACCGCCGCTCACGCCGAGTTGGCCGTGAATGACTTGAAGGCCGCGAACGTTCCTGCCGACGCCATCTCGGTGCATGGCGCCGCGAGCACCGGCACCACAGGCACAGGCACCGGCACCGGCACCGGCACCGGCACAGGCATCGGCACGGCCGCAGCGCCGCGCGAGCAGGGCTTCTGGAGCGGCCTGTTCGGCGGCCAGCCCGACCATGACACCAGCGTCTACGAGCGCAGCGTGCAGGGCGGCTCGACCGTCGTGACGGTCAAGGCACCCGAGGAGCACGTGGCCAGCGTCTTGCGCATCCTGGAGGCGCACAGCCCGATCGACATCGACGACCGTGCCGCCAGCTACGGCACCGCGGCAACCGCGACCACGACCCGCGAGACCACCGGCCTGGCCGCTCCTGCGGTTCAGCCGGCAGCCGCGGTGAGCGGCGAGCAGGCGATCGCGCTCTCCGAGGAGCAGCTCGTCGTCGGCAAGCGTCTGGTGGATCGCGGCACCACGCGCGTCCGCCGGTTCGTGGTCGAGACGCCGGTCGAGCAGGACGTCACCCTGCGTTCCGAGCATGTCTCGGTGCAGCGCCGTCCCGTCGCCACCGGCGTCGACGCCGCCGCGTTCACCGATCGCGTGATCGAGGTGAACCAGACGGACGAGGAAGCGGTCGTCGGCAAGACGGCCCGCGTCGCCGAGGAAGTCGTCGTCAGCAAGCAGGCGTCCGACCGCCTCGAGACCATCCACGACACCGTACGTCGCGAGGATGTCGAGATCATCAAGGACGGCGCCACCACGACGACCGGCACCACCACCGCTCCGCTGACGCCGGGCGCTCGTCCGAAGATCTGAAGTCCCGTTATCCTGTCGGAGATGCATCGCATCTCCGACAGGGTGTCGACCATCCGATATGCAGCGGCAGCAGGCCTCGGCCTGCAACCGGTGTAGCACCCAGGAGAGTGGGCCGTGGGGCGGCAGACGTCCCACGACCGCCGCGGCCGATCCGTTGCCGGGCCAGGTACGGCCCGATGGATCCGCCCTAACCCTGGGTCACGAGAAACCAGTCAAGGACACGTACGATGAAGACCCTCCCGATCGTTTTCGCCACCCTGCTGTTGGCGACGGCCGCCTCGGCGCAGCCGGCCACCAGCCCGTCCAACCCGAACTCGCCTCCCGGCGCCACCTCCAACGCGCCGCAGCCCGGGGTCAACCCGAGCACTGGAACCACACCCAGCACGAGCCTGTCGGATCGCAACAGCGGCACGGCGGCCGCGAGCGGCGACCGCAACCAGGCGGTCACCACCACGAACGACAACGCGCCGCAGCCGGCGAAGGGCGCCAACTCGTTCAGCCGCGGCGAGGCGAGGCGCCGCATCCAGAGCCAGGGCTTCCAGAAGGTCGTCAGCCTGCACAAGGACAGCGGCGGCGTGTGGCGCGGCAAGGGCATGAAGGACGGCCAGCAGGTTGCCGTTTGGCTCGACTACAAGGGCAACGTGGGCCAGGCGCAGTAGCAGTCCCGCCCGCCTCGGCAGAACACCAGCAGCATCAGGAGGCCAACATGGCCATGCGCACCTTCACCCACCTCTATGACGACTACAACGACGCCCGGCAGACGGTCGAGGCGCTGGAAGCGGCAGGCATCCCGCACACCGACATCAGCATCGTCTCCAACAACGCCGGCCAGAGTGCCACCACCGGCGCCACTACCGGCACGGTCGACGAGACACGGGCCGGAACGGGTGCCTCCACCGGCACCCTGATCGGCGGCGGCGTCGGCCTGCTGACCGGCCTCGGCCTGCTGGCGATCCCCGGCGTCGGTCCCGTCGTGGCCGCCGGCTGGCTCATCGCCACCGTGACCGGCGCGGGGATCGGCGCGGCGGGCGGCGGCCTGCTCGGCTCCCTGGTGCATGCCGGCATCCCCGAGGATCAGGCGCACACCTACACCGAGGGCGTCCGCCGCGGCGGCAGCCTGGTCACGGTTCGCGGCGACGAGAGCCAGGCCGGCCGCATTCAGGCGGTGCTGGACGGGCGTACCGCGTCCGCCGTCGACATCAACGCGCGCCGCACCGCCTACCAGACGGATGGCTGGGAGCGGTTCGAGGAGACGGCGCCGCACTACACCGCCGACCAGGTCGCGGCAGAACGCACGCGCGTGCAGGTTCTGAAGACGAACTGATCCGCATCGCATCCGGTGGATGACGCATCCACCGGGAGTGAGAACAACGGCACGGAGGCTTGCATGAGCGACAAGAGCACGACGGACACCATCGCGAAGGGTGCTGCAAGCCTCCAGTCGGCCGGTGATGCCGCGCGGCAGGTCGCTGGCCAGGCGAAGCAGGCCGGCATCGACGCGGCGGCTCAGGCGCAGGAACTGGCGCACGAGGCCCAGAGCCGCGGCGCCTCCCTGGTCGGGGTCGTGGGCGAGCGGGTCCAGGACGTGGCGGAGAGC
>CAXTOE010000072.1:7150-10213 GCA_964245685.1 uncultured Acetobacteraceae bacterium
TGGCACAGGCGGTGCATCGTTCCGGCGCTCAGCTGGAAGGACATCAGGACTGGGCGGCGCATCTCGTCGAGCGCGGTGCCGCCGAGCTCAGCACGCTGGCGACGACGCTGCGCAGCAACGACCTGCGCGGCCTGATGGGCGGCCTGCAGGATCTCGCCCAGCGGCAGCCGGCGCTGTTCGCCGGCGCGTCGCTCGCGGCCGGGTTCGCCCTCGCCCGGGTCGGCAGGATCGCGGTCGCCGGCGCTTCCAAGGATGACCTGCCGAAGATGCCGGAGGTGAAACTTGGATAATAACACGCAGGGCGACGGCTACGGCCTGGGCACGATCCTCGGCGGCATCGTCCACGAGCTACAGAGCCTGATACGCGGCGAGATCCGGCTGGCACGCGCCGAACTCGACCAGAAGCTTCACACCATCATCATCGCCGCGATCTTCCTGCTCGGGGGCGCCCTGCTCGCCTTCGCCGGGCTGGTGGTGTTCCTGCAAGGGATCGCCGCGGCGCTGGCGCTGGTCCTGCCGACCTGGGCAGCCTCGTTGATCGTGGGCGTCCTGATCGTGGCGGTCGGCGGGATCTTCGCGTGGTCGGCCCTGCGCCGGTTCTCGCTCAAGACCCTGAATCCGGATCGGATGACCGCGAGCCTACGCAAGGACGCAAACGTCTTGAGGGAGCATATCTGATGTCGCAGCCATTGTCCGAGACCGGCCGCATCGAGCAGGATCTCGACCAGACCCGGTCGCGGCTCGACACCCACCTCTCCGAGCTGCAGAGCAGGCTCTCGCCCGGTCAGGTGCTCGACGACCTGATGCGATATTTTCGCGGCAAGGAGGGTGCGGATTTCGGCCGCAGCCTGCTGGAGAGCGTGCGGGCCAATCCGTTGCCGACCGCCGTATCCGGCATCGGCCTCGCCTGGCTGATGGCCTCCAGCCCTCGCGGCGCTTCGGCGCCCGGCGGAACCGGCAAGGTGCACGTCTATCACGGCGGGTCGGGCCTCGGGCCGCAGGACTACACGGCATTGTCCGCACGCGTCCGCGAAGCGGAGCAGCGCACCGTCTACGAGCCCGGCGAGGCAGAGCACGCCTACACCGACCGTCTCGACGCCGCCCGCGGCAAGGCGATCGGCCTCGCCCGCGGCGCGCAGGAGACCGCGACATCGTATAGCCAGCGCGTCCGCGAGGCACTGGACATGGCCCAGGAGTCGGTCAGCCGTGGCGCACACGACCTGCGGGACGGGGTGGGGAGTGCCGCGAGCACCTTGAGCAGCACCGCGCAGGGCCCCGTGCACAGTCTCAGCGACGTCGGCCAGCGTGCCGGGAGCAGCGTGATGCAGGGTGGCCAGGCGGCGAGCCAAGCCGTCGGTCAGGCGGGAGGCAACCTGGTCGCGTCGCTTTCCGCCAGTCCGGTGCTGCTCGGCGCCCTCGGACTCGCCGCGGGCGCACTGCTCGGGGCGCTGCTGCCGCAGTCGGACCAGGAGGAAGCGGCACTCGGCGGCGTCGCCACGCAGGCGCGGGAGACCGCTCGCATGCTGGCCCAGCAGGCGGCGGACACGGGCGGTCACGTCGCACAGGCCGTGATCGACAAGGGCCGCGACAGCGCGCAGGCGCACGGCCTCACCGAAGGCAAGAGCTCCGGCGATCTGCTCGACGCGGCGATGAGCGGCAGTCTGGCCAAGGATGCCAAGCAGGTCGCCGAGGAGGTGCTGCATGCCGGCGACGACGCGATCCGCAAGGAAGCGCTCGGTGAAGGTCAGCCCGCCTCCGCGGTATAGGGTCAGGTGCTCGGCAGGGCGCGTCGGATCGGCGCGGTCTGACCTCCCGGGCGCCGCACTGAACCGTCGGCCGGACCGCGCCACCTCGCTGGCGGGACCTTCTCGACCCTACCCGGACGCGGGACCCTGCGTCCGGCACCAGTAAGTCCACCGGGATATCAGCATGAACATGGCCGTGATCGAGCCGCTTCGTACCGGCGGCGAACCGGGTTCGGCGCGTTCCGAGAGCGCCAACCTGCTCCTGGCGTGCGTCGCCGAGTCCATCGGGACATTCCTGCTCGTGCTCGTCGGCACCGCGGTCGCGACCGCGGCCGTGCTCGGCAAGAACACCGCGGGGCCCGCCTACGACTCGCTCGCCGTCGCCCTCTCGTTCGGCTTGATCCTGATCGCGATCGTCGGTGCGATCGGCCAGATCAGCGGCGCGCACGTCAACCCGTCGGTGACGTTCGGCCTCGCGGCGGCCGGGAAGTTCCCCTGGAAGTACGTCGCCCCGTACTGGCTGTCGCAGATGCTCGGCGCCATCCTGGCCGCACTGCTGGTGTGGGCGGCCTACGGTCACGGTGCCTACGACACCGCGCATCTCGGCGCGCCGTCGCCGGTCAACGGTGCTGCGGCCCTGCAGGTCCTGCTCGTGGAGGCGCTGATCGCCTTCATCCTCGTCTTCACCGTGCTGTCGACGGCGACCGATCCGCGCGTGCCGGCCGGCACCGCCTCCGTCGCGATCGGCTTCTCCCTGGCGGCGGGAGTGCTCCTGGGCGGACCGGTGAGCGGCGGCGCAGGCAATCCCGCCAGGGCGCTGGGACCGATGCTCGTCTCCGGCACCTTTCCGCTGTGGTTCTTCTATACGGTGGGGCCCCTGATCGGCGCCGCGTTCGCGGCCGCAGCGTTCCGGCTCGTCGACATGGCGCACACGCCGAAGCTGTCCGCCGCCGACGCGTCGCGCGACAGGCCCGCGAGATCCCTGAAGAAGGCCTGACGGCCTCGGCGCGATCGCTGACGGCTCGGAGAGACGGAACCTCATGGCCAGCGAAACCCCGATCCTGCCCACCCATATCGAGGAGACGATCCGGTCGATCGCTCAGCTTCATGCCGAGCATCACAGGAACGCCACGACGCTGCAGCGGATCGTGGACCGTCTCACCGCCTTCGTCGGGCGTCCGCGCTTCATCGGCCTGCTCACGGGGGCCGCGATCCTGTGGATCGGGGGCAATCTCGTCACCTTGTCCCTGGGCAGGACGCCGCTCGATCCGCCGCCGTTCGCCTGGTTCGACGGCGCGGTCTCGCTCGGCGCGCTCTA
>CAXTOE010000073.1:0-10203 GCA_964245685.1 uncultured Acetobacteraceae bacterium
AGGTCAGGCGGCATCGCGGCCGGCTCGCGGCGGTGCTGGTGCTGACGGTGCTGATGGCCGGGCTGACCGGCCTGTATCCGCTGGTGATCAGCCGCGCGCTGGACATGTTCGCCGCGCACGATCCGCGCATCCTCTATCAGGTGCCGGCCCTGGTGGTGGTGATCACCGCGGCCAAGGCGGCGTCGCAGTACGGCCAGACCGTCGCCGTGCAGGACCTGGTGCTGATCGTCATACGCGGCCTGCAGGGCCGGATGTTCGCCCACCTGGTGCGCACGGACGTGGCACGTGTCGAGCGCGAGGCGCCGGCTCAGCTCGCGGCGCGCTTCACCACCGACGCCATCACGATACGCGAGGCGATGATCCGGGCGGTCAATGCCGGCGGCGACACCATCACCGTGGTCAGCCTGGTGGCCACGATGCTGTACATGGACTGGGAGCTGAGCCTGATCGCGGCCCTGCTGTATCCGGTCGCCGCGGTGCCGATCCAGCGCATCGGCAGGCGCGTGCGCCGCGCCTCGGGCGGCATGCAGGAGCAGATCGGCGACACCGCGACCCTGCTCAACGAGAGCTTCGCGCAGGCCCGCACGGTGCGCGTCTATCGTCTTGAGCAGGCCGAGGAGGAGCGCGCGCGGCGCTCGTTCGACCTGCTGCATCGCTCGCTGCTGCGCATCACCCGCGGCCGCGCCCGCGTCGAGCCGGTGCTGGAGCTGCTCGGCGGCGCCGCCGTGGCCGCGGTGCTCGGCTTCGCCGGCTGGCGTGCGGCGACCGGCGGCAGCACGCTCGGCGACTTCTCCGGCTTCGTTGCCGCCCTGCTGCTGGCCTCGCGACCGCTGCGCGCCCTGGGCTCGCTGAACGCCGCGATCCAGGAGGGGCTGGCAGGGCTGGTGCGCATCTTCGCCGTGATCGACGAGCCGCCCGAAGTGTCGGACGCCGACGATGCCGGCCCGCTGCCGGCCGGCCGCGGCCATCTGCGCTTCGAGAACGTGTCGTTCGCCTACCCGGACGGCCGTGACGGACTGCGGCAGCTGGATTTCGACGCTGAGCCCGGCCTGACGGTGGCGCTGGTCGGACCGTCCGGTGCGGGCAAGTCGACGGCGCTCTCGCTGATCCCCCGCCTGCACGACGTCGGCGGCGGCCGCATCCTGCTCGACGGCGTCGACCTGCGCCGGATCCGCCTCGACGCGCTGCGCGGCGCCATCGCCTATGTCAGCCAGGACACGCTGCTGTTCGACACCTCAATCGCCGCCAACATACGCATGGGCCGTCCGCAGGCCTCGGCCCAGGCGGTGCGCGACGCCGCACGTGCGGCGGCGGCGGAGGAGTTCATCGACCAGCTCCCCGAGGGCTTCGACACCCGCGTCGGCACCGGCGGCCAGCGCCTCTCCGGCGGGCAGCGCCAGCGCATCGCCCTGGCGCGGGCGCTGCTGCGCGATCCCCGGCTGCTGCTGCTCGACGAGGCCACCAGCGCCCTCGACACCGAGAGCGAGGCGACGGTGCAGGAGGCCCTGGCGCGGCTGCGTCGCGGCCGCACCACCATCGTGGTGGCGCACCGCCTGTCGACGGTGCGCTCGGCCGACCTGGTGGTCGTGCTCAGCGACGGCTGCTGCGTCGAGTGCGGTACCCACGCCGAGCTGCTCGAGCTGGACGGGCTCTATGCGCGCCTGGTGCGCACGCAGGCGCTGCAGCTCTGAGACGGCGAGGGCGCCGCCCCGCACCCACCGGGGCCTGAAGTTCTCGAGGCTCGGCAGGCCCCCGTTCTCGGTAGGCATCGAAACAAATTCTCTACCGTATCATTCTCGACTCCTCCGTCGAGCGGGCAGCAGACGGTCGCGATACCGGCCCGGTTCGGTGCCGGCGCGGAACAAAGGCAGCGCCGATGGATCTGCAGGACGTCGTGCCGGCTCCCAGGCTGTCGTTGGCGGCGACCCTGGACCTGTTCCGGCCGCAGGGCACGCTCGACCACGCGGTCGTCGTGATCGACGCGGCGGGGCTGATAGGCGGCTGGACCGACGCCGCCGCGGCGCACGCCTGGCCGCACGACGAGATCGTCGGCGCCGACTACGGCGCGCTGTTTACCGACGAGGATCGCAGCGCCGGCGTGCCGCGGCACGAGCTGGCCCAGGCGGAGCAGCAGGGCTGCATCGATGAGTGCCGCTGGCAGGTGCGCAAGGACCGCAGCCGCTTCTGGGCCAACGGCATCGTCCTGGCCTGCCTGAGCGGCGGGGCGCGCTGCTTCGTCAAGGTGGTCCGCGACCGCGCCGACCTGAAGCAGGCGCAGGAGTTCCTGCGCCAGAGCGAGGCGCAGCTCCGGCTGCTCGCCGAGACCATCCCGCAGCTGGTCTGGCGCTCGCGCTCGGACGGGGACTGGGACTGGGACTGGGACTGGGCGAGCCCGCAATGGACCGTCTTCACCGGCCAGACCCAGGCGGCGAGCCTGCGGCATGGCTGGCTGGAGATCATCCATCCGGCCGTTCGCGACGAGACGGAGGAGGTCTGGCGCGTCGCGACCCGGGCCGAGCAGGAGTTCGTGGTCGAGCATCGGCTGCGCCGCGCGGACGGCAGCTATCGCTGGTTCAAGACCCGTGCCGTGCCGGTCGTCGGCGCCGACGGAGACCCGGAGGGCCTGCACTGGTTCGGCACCTCCACCGACATCGGCCAGATCAGGGAGAGCCAGGCGCACGTGCTGTTCCTGGCGCAGCACGACACCCTGACCGGGGCGGCCAACCGCGCGCTGCTGCGCGACACCCTGGAGAGCGAGATGCGTTCCGAGCGCGTCGGCCGACTGCTCGGCGTGCTGTGCCTCGACCTCGACCGCTTCAAGATCTGCAACGACAGGGTCGGCCATCACGGCGGCGACCTGATCCTGCGCGAGAGCGCCGAACGGCTCGCGGCCTGCCTGCGACCGGGCGACCTGCTGGCCCGGGTAGGCGGCGACGAGTTCGTGCTGCTGCACGAGGAAGACGACGCCGCCGGCATGGCCGCCTTCGCCGACCGGGTGGTCACCTCGCTCTCGCTGCCGTTCCAGGTCGAGACGCACGAGCTGATGCTCGGCGCCAGCGTCGGCATCGCCTTGTCGCCGCAGGACGGCGACGACCCCGACGAGCTGCTTCGACGCGCCGACGTCGCGCTGTACCGGGCCAAGCGGCTTGGCGGCAACCAGGCCTGCCGCTTCGAGGCGGTGATGGACGAGGAGGTGCGCGAACGCCGGCTGCTGATCGGCAGGCTCGACCAGGCCATCGCCCGCGACGGTCTGCACCTGCACTACCAGTCGTTCTTCGACGTCGTCGGCGGTGTGCTGCGCGGCTTCGAGGCGCTCGCCCGATGGACCGACCTGGAGCGTGGCGACATCTCGCCCCACCTGTTCATCCCGGTCGCCGAGACGTCGGGCCTGATCGTGCCGCTGGGATCGTGGGTGCCCGAGCAGGCCTGCCGCGCCGCCTCATCGTGGAACACGGGCTGCGCGGTGGCGGTCAACCTCTCGCCGGCGCAGTTCCGCAGCGGTCATCTTGCCAGCCAGATCGAGCGCGTCCTGTCCTGCACCGGCCTGGCGCCGGGGCGCCTGGAGCTGGAGGTGACGGAGAGCCTGCTGATCGAGGACATCGACCAGGCGCTCGAGAGCCTGCGCGCGATCAAGCGCCTGGGCGTGCGCGTGGCGCTGGACGATTTCGGCACCGGCTATTCCAGCCTCAGCTATCTGCGCCGGTTCCCGTTCGACAAGGTCAAGATCGACCGCTCCTTCATCCATGCCATGACCGAGGATGAGGCGGCGCGATCGATCGTCGACGCCATCATCTCGCTCGGCCACAGCCTGCAGCTGCGGGTGACCGCCGAGGGCATCGAGACCGAGCGTCAGCTGGCGATGCTGCGGACCGGCGGCTGCGACGAGGCGCAGGGCTTCCTGCTCGGCAGGCCAGCGTCGGCGGACGCGTTCGGGCTCCTCGCCTAGCGGCACCTACCAGCTGGTGTAGCCGCCGTCGGCGAGCACGATGCTGCCGGTCAGCAGGCTGGAGGCGTCCGACGCCAGGAACAGCACCGTGGAGGCGATCTCGTCCGGCTGGCCGAGCCGGCCCATCGGGGTCATGTCCAGCCAGGTCTGGAACATCTCCTTGTTCTCGGCACCGAACAGGGTCAGCGGCGTCGCGATGTAGGTCGGCGCCACCGCGTTCACCCGCACGCCGCGGCTGGCCCATTCGGCGGCGAGCGACCGGGTCAGGTGGTGCACCGCGGCCTTCGACGCGTTGTAGAAGCTCTGCGGCTGCGGCTTGTTGACGATCTCGCCCGACATCGAGCCCATGTTCACGATCGCGCCGCGACCGGCTTCCAGCATCAGGCGGCCGAACTCGCGGCAGCACCAGAACACGCCGTCGAGGTTGACGTCCATGTGCAGCCGCCAGTGCGCGTCGCTGGTGTCCTCGGCGCGCACGTCGCTCTTGGCGATGCCGGCATTGTTGACCAGGATGTGCGGCACGCCGTGCGCCTCCTGAATGCGCGCCGCCATCGCCGCCACGTCGGCGGACTTGGTCACGTCGAGCGCCTCCGCATGCGCGCGTATGCCCAGGCCACTCAGCGTCTCCGCCGCCTGCGTCGCCCGCGCCGCGTCGATCTCGGCCAGGATCACGGTGGCACCCGCCTCGCCCAGTGCCTGGGCGCAGGCATAGCCGATGCCCTGGCCGCCGCCGGTGATCACCGCGACGCGGCCGTCGAGCTTGTATTTCTCCAGGTACATAGATCCCCTCCCGAGTTTCTGCTCTTGCCGTCCGGTCCCGCCGTTGCCCGGGATGGCGTGCCGGGGCATCTTCCGCGGAGCCGCACGTGCCCGACGATACAGGCATCTCCGGGAGGGAGCCAATGAACCAAGCCAGACAAATTGCCTTCATCGGCGTCGATGTCGGCAGCACCAGCGCGCGTGCCGGCGTGTTCACCGCCGACGGCAGGGCGCTGGGACGCCACGTGGCGCCGATCCGGACCTGGCGGCCGCAGCCCGACCATGTCGAGCAGTCCAGCGAGGAGATCTGGCAGGCGGTCTGCGCCTGCGTGCGCGAGGCGGTGCGGCAGAGCGGCAGCGTGCGGATCGAGGGCATCGGCTTCGATGCGACCTGCTCGCTGGTGGCGCTCGACGCCGAGGGCGCTCCGGTGAGCGTCAGTGCCACCGGGGAGGACGCGCAGAACGTCGTGGTCTGGATGGACCATCGCGCCGAGGCGCAGGCCGAACGGATCAACGCCGGCCGGCACGAGGTGCTGCGCTATGTCGGCGGCCGGGTGTCGCTGGAGATGGAGACGCCGAAGCTGCTCTGGCTGCGCGAGCGGCTGCCGCAGAGCTGGCAGCGCGCCGCGCTGTTCTTCGACCTGCCGGACTTCCTGACCTGGCGCGCCACCGGGTCTGCGTCGCGCTCGCTGTGCTCGACGGTGTGCAAGTGGACCTATCTCGGCCACGAGCATCGCTGGGACGAGAGCTATTTCCGCGAGATCGGCCTCGGCGACCTGGCCGACGAGGGTTTTTCCCGCATCGGCCGCGAGGTGCTGCCGATCGGCAGTCCGCAGGGCGGCGGGCTCGACGCGGCGGCCGCGGCCGCGTTCGGCCTGGAGTCGGGGATCCCGGTCGGCGCCTCGGCGATCGACGCCCATGCCGGCGGCATCGGCACCATCGGCGTGACGCTGGGCGAAGGCGAGGCGGCGGAGTTCGACCGCCGGCTCGCCCTGGTCGGCGGCACCTCGAGCTGCCACATGACGGTCTCGCCCGAGCCGCGCTTCGTGCCCGGCATCTGGGGGCCGTACTTCTCGGCCATGATCCCCGAGCTGTGGCTCAACGAGGCGGGCCAGTCCGCGGTCGGCAGCCTGGTCGACCACGTGGTGCAGACCCACGCGGCCTACCCCGCGCTGCAGGCGGAGGGCGGCTCCATCTTCGACCGGCTCAACGGCCGGCTGTCGCAGCTGGCGGAGGCGGAGGGAGCGGCGCATCCCTCGATGCTGACCGCGGGGCTGCACGTCGATCCGGACTTCCACGGCAACCGCTCGCCGCGTGCCGACTCCAGCCTGCGCGGCATGGTTTCGGGGCTCAGCCTGTCGGCCGGCCCGGACGACCTGGCCCGCCTCTACCTGGCGACGCTGCAGGCGCTGGCGTACGGCACCCGCCACATCATCGAGACGCTGAACGCGACCGGCTACCGCATCGACACCATCCTGGCCTCGGGCGGCTTCACCAAGAACCCGGTGTTCCTGCGCGAGCACGCCGACGCCACCGGCTGCCGCATCGTGCTGCCCGAGGAGCCGGAAGCGGTGCTGCTGGGTGCCGCCATCCTCGGCGCGGTGGCCGGCGGCGCCTACGGCTCGGTGCAGCAGGGTATGGCGGCGATGACCCGGGCGGGCCGGATCATCGAGCCCGATCCCGCCTCGGCCGCCTTCCACGACCGCAAGTACAAGGTGTTCCTGCGCATGACCGAGGACCAGCGTGCCTACCGCGAGCTGATGCGTCCCCCCTCATAGCCGGGGGCCCCGGGCCTCAGGCCCCGGCGGGTCCAGGGCAGAGCCCGGGTGTCTTGCCCCGGCTACTGACCCCGCGCCGCGATCGCGTGCTCCTGCTGGTGCAGCGTCGCCAGTTGCGCCTGCACGCTGGCCGCCTTGGCGAGCTGGGCGCTGGTCATGACGTTGCGGATCGCGAGCGCGGTCTCGAGCCGGCTGACGTCGAGCTGCTGGCGCAGGTTCTCCTGCTGCTGCAGCAGCGGCAGGATCTGTGCCTCGGTGGTGCCCGGCGAGAGGATGGCGCTGTCGATCTGCTGCTGCAGGGCCTGTATCTGCGCCCGCTGCGGCGCGTTCTGGATGCGGGCGGCGCTCATGATGCCGTGCACCTGCTGCTGCTGGTCGCTGCCGAGCTGCACCGCGCCGAGCACCTGGCCCAGTCCCTGCCGGCCGCCATGACTGTAGCCCTGCGCCGAGGCGCCGACGCTGGCGGCGAGGCCGGCTGTGACGCCGACGACGAGAAGGGCTTTCCTGAGAGACATCGCATGATCCTCGGCATTGTTAGGCAGCACTCACCATGCCATCGCACTGTTACCGCTTTCGGTGAGCCTCCGTACAGAATGTAACGTTCTACGGCCGCGGCTTGCGGCCCTCGCGGGCGCCGTAGAGGATATAGTGCAGGAACGGATTGGTGCCGGTGCCCGACACGTCGGGATTGTTCGCCAGGTACCAGCTGGTGCTGAAGAACGGGTTGGGATCTCGGCCCTCGCGGTGTCCGTCGGTGAAGTAGTGCTGCACCGGGTCGAGCCCGGCGATCTCGACGTCGCGGTATTTCCACAGGTACCAGAATGGATCGAAGATCAGCGAGATGGTCTCGATCCGCGCCGCGGTGGCGCGCAGGTCCAGCGACGGCGTGTCCAGCGGCCCCGGCGGCCCAGGCGCTGCCTCACCCGTCGCGACGGGACGGGCAGCGGGATCGGCGGCGGGCTGGTCGACGCGGCTGGTGCGTACGACCGGTTTACGTTGCGGCATCGTTGCGGACCTCCGATGCCGCCAGTCTAGCGCAAGCGGCGCGGCGGGATAGGCGTGCAGCGGTTGCCGCATGCGGCGGTTCGTGCCAAAGAACTGACCGAACGGGTCGGTCAACAGCGTCGCCGGCGCCGCATTCGTCGGACGGGCTGGAGTCGTGGATGGCCGATAACGAAGCTTCCGGAGGCAAGGATCAGGACGAGGACCGGAAGAAGCGCGAGCAGGAGGAGAAGCGCGACGCCGCGCGCGCCAAGTCCAAGCCGTGGGTCAAGCTCGGCCTGTTCGCCTTCATCCTCGTGGTCGTGGTCGGCGGCTTCTTCTACTGGTGGACGACCCGCTTCGAGGAGAGCACCGACGACGCCTTCACCGCCGGCCGGACCATCACCATCGCGCCGCACGTGGCGGGATACGTGACAGAGCTCGACGTCAACGACAACCAGTTCGTGCATCAGGGGCAGGTGCTGATGCGCATCGACCCGCGCGACTACCAGGCCAGCCGCGACAGCGCGCAAGCGGCGCTCGACCAGGCGAAGGGTCAGCTGGAAGGTGCGAAGTTCTCGGTCGAGGTGGCGCAGAAGAACTTCCCCGGGCAGCTCAAGCAGGCGCAGGGCCAGCTGCTGATCGCGCAGGGCCAGGCGTTCCTGGCGCAGACCGAGTACAAGCGACAGCACAGCATCGCGCACGCCGCCACCACCCAGCAGGCCATCGACCAGTCCACCGCGCAGATGCAGCAGGCCGAGGGTCAGCTGCAGCAGGCGCAGGGTAACGTCGAGCAGAACACCCCGGTCGGCTCTAACATAGGCAATGCGGGAACGCGTGTGGCGCAGCAGGCGGGGAGCCTCGCGCAGGCGATCGCGCAGATGAAGACCGCCGACCTCAACCTCGAATGGACGGTGATCCGCGCGCCGAACGATGGCTGGATCGCGCAGCGCAACGTCGAGCGCGGCAACTACGTGCAGTCGGCGCAGTCGCTGTTCTCGATCGTGCAGCCCGAGGTCTGGATCGTCGCCAACTTCAAGGAGACGCAGCTGACCGGGATGCGCCCCGGACAGCCGGTCAAGATCTCGATCGACGCCTACCCTTCGATGCACCTGTCGGGCCACGTCGACAGCATCCAGAAGGGTTCGGGCGGCCAGTTCAGCGCCTTCCCGCCGGAGAACGCGACCGGCAACTTCGTCAAGATCGTGCAGCGCGTGCCGGTGAAGATCATCATCGATGACGGGCTCGACCCGAACCTGCCGCTGCCGCTCGGCTTGTCGGTGGAGCCGACGGTGACGGTGAAGTGAGCGGCGAGACCGCGGGCGCCAACGCGCAGGGGGGCGGGGAAAAGCGGGAGTGGGCGCCGTCGCACAACCCCTGGCTGATCGGCGTCGTGGTCACGACGGCGGCGTTCATGGAGGTGCTCGACACCACCATCGTCAACGTGTCGCTGCCGCACATCGCGGGCAACCTCTCCACTTCGTACGACGACGCCACCTGGGCGCTGACCTCGTACCTGGCCGCCAACGGCATCGTGCTGACCATCTCCGGCTGGCTCGGCCGCGTGCTCGGCCGCAAGCGCTACTTCATGATCTGCATCGGCATGTTCACGGTGTGCTCGTTCCTGTGCGGCGTCTCCGACAGCCTGCCGCAGCTGATCGTGTTCCGGCTGCTGCAGGGCTTCTTCGGCGGTGGCCTGCAGCCCAACCAGCAATCCATCATCCTCGACACCTTCCCGCCCTCGAAACGATCGGGTGCGTTCGCGATCACCGCGGTCGCGACCATCGTGGCGCCGGCGCTGGGGCCGACGCTCGGCGGCTACATCACCGACAATTTCTCCTGGCGCTGGGTGTTCTTCATCAACGTGCCGGTCGGCATCTTCGCGCTGCTCGCGGTCGCGGCCCTGGTCGAGGATCCGCCCTGGGCGCGCAAGCAGCGCGCCTCGATCGATGTCGTCGGCCTGTCGCTGATCACCGTCGGGCTTGGCTGCCTGCAGGTGATGATGGATCGCGGCGAGGACGACGACTGGTTCGGCTCGCCGTTCATCCGCATCCTGGCACTGCTCTCGGTGACCGGGCTGCTCGGCGCGGTCGGCTGGCTGCTCACCGTCAAGCGCCCGGTGGTCGATCTGCGCGTGTTCGGCGACCGCAACTTCGCGATCGGCGCGCTGATGATCGGCACGCTCGGGTTCACGCTGTACTCGTCGGCGGTGCTGGTGCCGCAGTTCGCCCAGCAGATCATCGGCTACACCGCGACCCTGTCGGGGCTGGTGCTGTCGCCCGGCGCGCTCGGGATCATCCTGCTGATCCCGCTGGTGAACCTCGCCATGAAGCGGGTGCAGCCGCGCTACGTCATCGCCTTCGGCTACTCGCTGCTGGGTGTCGCGCTGATCACGTCGGGGCACCTGGTGCTGAGCATCGACTTCCCGACGCTGGTCAAGTACCGGATGCTGCAGGCGGCACCGCTCGCGTTCCTGTTCGTGCCGATCAGCGTGGTCACCTACCAGACCCTGCCCAAGGAGCTGAACGGCGACGCCTCGGCGCTGTTCGCGATGATGCGCAACGTGTTCGGCTCGATCGGCATCTCCTGCGCGACCTCGCTGATCACCGAGCGCACCCAGATCCGCGAGAGCCACATCGTGCACTGGATGACGCCGTTCCATCAGCCGTTCAACGACTATAACGCGCACACCCGCGCCTACCTGATGCAGCGCGGCCGCGCGCCGAGCTGCATCAGGTA
>CAXTOE010000074.1:0-9154 GCA_964245685.1 uncultured Acetobacteraceae bacterium
GCCCCGCCAGCACGGTGGCGCCGGTGGAATCCACCACGCCGATGTTCAGCTCGGTGGGACGGATATAGTGGTCGTAATTGCCGTTGACGACGATCACCGCGCTGCGGTCGGGCTGGAACTCGTAGCGGGCGATGACGCCGCCCTGCAGGGTGTTGCTGTCGCGCAGGCTCTGGTTGAAGACCGGCAACTCACCGATCGGCACGCCGGCGAAGTCGCCGTGCGCGAAGCGCAGCAGCTGGTAGTCGACGTTGGGCGTGATGGTGAACCGGCCGAGCGTGGTGGTGTAGCTGACCCTGAAATCGGTGTCGCTGAAGTTCAGCGGCTTGTCGAGCTGGATCAGCTGGGTGCCGTTGACGCCGATGTCGTATGGCAACTCGTTGGCGCTCTGGTAGCTGATCGAGCCGGTGAGCTGGTCGCGGCCGATATCCAGAGCGCCGCCGGCCGACACGTTGTAGTCGGTGTGGCTCAGGCGCGGCAGATCCCAGTAGCGGGTGTCGTTGATGCCGGCGCTGATGCCGAAATTATCCCGCGAGTAGTCCGAGTTCAGCGACACCGAGGCGCCGCTCTGCAGCTCGCTGCTGCCCCGCCCATCGACGGCGCCGCCGACGACGTTGCTGTCGTAGCCGGCCTGCTCATCGATGCTGGGCCGGATCATGAACGCGCCTTCGCGTATGCCCTGGGCGTCGTAGTCCGGACGCAGGCGTGAAAGCACCGTGACGCCCGGCTGTTCCGGAGCACCAGGCACCCCCTGCGGGAAGTAGTTGTCGAGCGGCAATCCGGGTCCGTAATAGGTACTCAGCGGCGTCACCGCCTGCGCAGGCCCGGCGGCGAGCCACAATCCGGACAGCGCCAGCACGCCCGCCCGGCCGGCCACCGCGTGGCGCGCGGAACAACGCCGCGGTCGGCTCGCGTGCTTGGACATCGTCACGTTTCCCCGCGCAGATAGAGCAGCGGGGGTAACAAATTTCCCGGCCGTTGCATAGCAAGCGACCCGGTGCGCGGCCCGGGGTCGAGGCCGCGCGGCATTCTGGTCACACCTTCGCCGGCCGCCGCGTCCGGCGTCATTGCGGTTCCAGGTCGGGCGCCTGCCATGCATTACTGCCCTTATTTTAAGTATCTATTGGCTAGTTCATACGCATCTGACTGTTTTTTGACCTGAGATGGTGATGTAGATCTGGCGCACGTCTCAATAATGTGGAGTATTTGAGCAAATTTCCCTTGATCCGCGGCTTCCTTCCGGATCGACTTCATCGCGCCGAAGGAACGGATCGGTGGACGTTGCTTGAAGGCCGATGATGGAGATCAAGGGATGAGGATGAAGAACGCGGGCAGGTATAGGGCCAGTCTGCTGCTGACGGTGTGCCCGCTCGCCGTCGCGGTCGGCGGCCCGGCCCTCGCCCAGGTCTCGTCGGCGCCTTCGGCACCCTCATCCAACGCCACCAACGCCTCCGCCTCGACCAACACGACGACCCCTTCCAGCAGGACCAGCGGTGCCGCGACCGCGGCGGCGGCGAACACCGGCGAATCCGTCATCGTCACCGGCACGCGCAGCCTGGGCCGCAAGGCGCGCGACAGCACCAGCCCGATCGACGTCATCACCGCGGCCACGCTACGTCGCTCCGGCCAGCCCAACCTCAGCGACGCGCTGGTGCGCACCGACCCCTCGATCACCGTGAACGCGATGGCCGCGGACACCGCCGACCTGACGGCGGCGATCGTGCTGCGCGGCCTGAACCCGGACGACACGCTGGTGCTGATCGACGGCAAGCGCCGCAACGGCACCGCCAACATCACCGCCGACGCCGGTCCGCAGCAGGGTGCGACACCGGTCGACCTCAACATGATCCCGGCGGCCGCGATCGACCATATCGAGATCCTGCGCGACGGCGCCGCGGCCCAGTACGGTTCCGACGCGGTCGCCGGCGTGGTCAACATCATCATGAAGAAGACCGATCACGGCACCAGCGGCAACGCGCTGACCGGCGCCAACGCCTATAACGGCGACGGCTGGACCTATCAGCTCAACGCCGACCAGGGCGCCTCGTTCGGCAGCGACGGCTACGTCCATATCGGCGGCCAGATGTATCACACCGATCATTTCACGGCAGCAGCGATCGACGACCGCACCGGCAAGGACGACAACCACATCAACGGCCTGCCGGAGGAGACGCGCGAGACGCTGAGCATCGACTTCGGCAAGACGCTGGCCGAGGGCGTGCAGGGCTACGGGCTGATCACCTACGGTCACCGGCACGCCGAGGCCTACGAGAACTACCGGCTGCCGAGCGTGCTGCCGACGATCTACCCGTACGGCTTCTCGCCGACCGAGACCGACGAGGAGAACCAGTACGCGGCGACGCTCGGCCTGAAGGGCGACGCCTTCATGGGCTTCCACTGGGACGTGAGCACCACCTACGGCGCGGACGAGGTCGCCATCGGCAACAAGGATACCGGCAACCCGAACCTGTTCGACGCCACCGGATTCACCGAGACGCAGGCGCTGGCGGAGAGCCTGCGCAACGCGCAGTGGACCAACAATCTCGACATCTCCAAGCCGATCACCTTCATGAACGTGCCGTTCACGCTGGCACTCGGCGCCGAGCACCGGCTCGAGATGTACAAGATCGGCGCCGGCAACCCCGCCTCCTACCTGCTGGGCGGCACACAGGGATTCGCAGGGCTGCTGCCCTCGAACGCCGGCAGCTTCAGCCGCGACGTCTACGCGGCCTACATCGACATCGACCTGCATCCGGTGCCGAAGCTGGACGTCGACCTCGCCGGCCGCTTCGAGCACTACACCGACGTCGACAACACCGAGAACGGCAAGCTCTCCAGCCGCTACGACTTCACCCGGCAGATCGCGATACGCGGCACCATCAGCACCGGCTTCCGCGCGCCGACGCTGGCGGAGGAGCATTTCAGCGCGCTCAACGTCTCGCCGACCGGCGCCAGCGGCGACCTCGCCGTCGACTCCGCCGCCGCGGCGTCGCTCGGCGCGGTGCCGCTGAAGCCCGAGCGCTCGACCAACGCCAGCGCCGGCGTCGTGCTGCAGCCGATCAGCAACCTGAGCGTCACCGCGGACATCTACCAGATCAACCTACTCGACCGCAGCATCGGCGGCTGCGACATCAACGGCCTGCCCGCGCAGAACGCGATCCTGCTGACCGGCGCCCAGCTTCCCGCCGGTATCCAGTCGAACGACATCTCCGCCTTCTACTTCTCCAACGGCGCCAACACCCGCACCCAGGGTGCCGACATCAACGTCAGCTACTTCACCAATTTCCAGGAATACGGCACCGTGAACTGGACCGCGGGCGTCGACCTGAACCGCACGCGGCTCACCCACCTCGCCAACAGCGCCAACGGCATACCGCTGCTGACCGCCGAAGGCGTAGGCTACATCACCACCGCGTTCCCGCGCAGCAAGATCATCCTCGATGCGTTCTGGAGGCTCGGCAAGTGGGACGTCAACCTGCGGCAGACCCGCTACGGCCAGACCACCGACGACCTGCAGTACGCCGACCAGGCGCCCGCGGCGCTGCAGTTCTCCAACTCGACGTTCCTCGAGTTCAAGAATTCGCCGCGCTGGCTGACCGACCTCGAGGTCGGCTACGCGCTGTCGCCGCACTGGCACGTCGCGGTCGGCGGCAACAACCTGTTCAACATCCTGCCGCGCAGGACCCCGCCCGACGTCTCCTATCTCGGCGTCGAGTACTACGACCAGTTCGCGGGCCAGGTGCCGATCTCCGGCGGATTCTACTACGGGCGGATCAACTTTACCTTCTGATCGGAGGACCTTCCCCGCACGGACACGGCACGTGCGCTCCGGCCACAGCGGCTCCGCAGAGAAGTTCCGGCCGGCGGGACTTCAGCGGCGCCCCTCCGGCCTCAGCCCGGCGAGGCTGAGGAAACGGCTCAGGTTGCGGTAGCCGATCGTGGCGTAGTGACGCGGATCGGCGCGCCCGGGGTCCTGCTCGGCCTCGACCACCACCCAGCCGGCATAGCCGGCGAGGGCACGGAAGACACGGACGAAGTCGATGCTGCCGTCGCCGGGGACGGTGTAGCCTCCGGCGATCACACCATCGAGGAAGCTCCAGTCCTCCGCATCGGCGCGCGACTGTACCGCGATGCGGACGTCCTTGGCGTGCACGTGGCCGATCCGCACGCGATGGCGCGCCGCCAGCGCCGCCGGGTCGGCGCCCGCCCAGAATGCATGGCCGGTGTCGAGCAGCAGCTGCACCGACGGCCCGGTGCACTGCATCAGGGTGTCGATGTCTGCCTCGCTCTGCACCACCGTTCCCATGTGATGGTGGTAGACCAGCCGCACCCCCTCGGAGAGCAGCGCGTCGCCGATCTCGGTCAGGCGGTCGCCGAAGGCGGGCCAGTCTTCCGCCGCCAGCACCGGCCGGCGCGACAGCGCCGCACTTCGGTCGGCGTGGATCGCCCCGGTGGTCTCGGCGAACACCACGACCTCGCTGCCGACGGCGCGCAGCAGATCGAGGTGCGGATGCAGATGCCGCAGCTCGACCTCCACGTCGTGCTGCAGCAGCCGCGACGCGTGCCGGCCGGAGACGCAGGCGAGCCCGAACGGCGCCAGCGCCGCCAGCAGCGCGTCCGGATGGCGCGGGAACTTGCGGCCGAGCTCGATGCCCTCGAAACCCGCCTGCCTGGCCTCGGCGAGGCAGACCTCCAGCGGCGTCTCGCCGCCGAGCTTGGGCAGGTCGTCGTTCGACCAGCCGGTCGGACTGGTGCCGATCCGTATCGTCATCGCCGCGATCCCTCCCTCGACTGCCGCGGCCGGATGCCGCCTCACCGGAGACGGTGCCGCGCAGGCATGGAGAGATCGTTGTCGCGCGCTGGTCGCACTGAGGGAAGCGGCGAAACCTCGGTATCCGCCGAGTGCCGCCCACGGCGGCGAACCTGCTCACCCGGTGCGGCGGGTTTGGATCACCTCGTCCAGGTGGCGAGGCGCCGGCTCGTCAGGGTTCAGCGCGTGTGGCGGCCCTGGGCGACGGCCTCAATGTCGAAGCGGCTGATACCGAGATCCTGCAGCTCGCGGTCGGTGTAGCTCTCCAGCTCGCGGCGGATGCGCGCGCGCTCGGCCAGACGATGACGGTGCTGCGAGATCGCGGCGCCGACGTTGCGAAGCAGCCCGAGGCTGCCGGTCGGGGTGCCGAACGAGGCGAGGGCGTGACCGTTGGAAGTCGTCATGATGCAAACTCCGTTATGCTCATTTGCTGCAACGCAACATAGCGAGGTCGAACGGTTTCCGCAAGGTGTTTGTGCGTTGCACAAAAACGTCATGCGCGGCACGGTTTCGTTACGCCACCATTCCAATCCCTCCGCCTGCTCCCCTACAGATCTCGCAGCTCAGGGCGGTGGCGGCCGCGCCGCCACGATGGCCGGCACCTCGACGGCACGGGCTCGCAGGAGGGGCGCCGCATGCACCACGACCCGGTCAATAGCCGCATCCAGCCCACGGTCTGGCCACCGTTCGATCCTGGGCGCTTCATCGACCTCAACCCCGGCTTCGTGCACGACGAGGCCGGTGACGGCTGGGTGGTGTTCTGCCGCTACGCGACGCCGCCGCAGCCCGGCGAGGGCTCGATCTGGACGGTGCGGGTCGATGCCGGGCTGCGACCGCTCGGGGCGCCGTCGCCGCTGCTGAGCCGCGGCCTCGATCCACGGGTGATCCGAAGCGGCGGCCGTATCCTGGTGTTCTACGCCATCATCGAGCGCGACGCGGACCAAGCCGTCGACGGCGCGTCGGTGGCGCTCGCCGAGTTCACCACCCGCGACGGCGCCTGGCGCTGCGAGCGCAACTCGCTGTTTCCCAAGCACCCGATCGAGGGGCAGGTGATCAGCGGCGCCCGCCGCAACTGGGAGAAGAACTGGGTGCCGTTCGTGCTGCCCGACGGCGGGGAACAGCCGAGGATCGGCCTGATCTACGCCCACGACCCCTGGAGCGTGATCCTGCTCGACGTCGGCGCCGACCGGCAGCCGCGCTTCGAGGCGCTGCATCAGGGACCGCCGGTGCGCTGGGAGCACGGCACGATCTATGGCGGCGCGCCCCCGGTGCGCTACGACGACGACCACCTGGTCACCTTCTTCCACTCGTCGCAGCAGCTCGGCAGCCGCATGGTCTACAGCGTCGGCGCCTGCACGTTCCGGGACCGGCCGCCCTACGCGCCGGTGGCCTGCACCGCGAGCCCGCTGCTGATGGCGCCCTACAACAGCGGCGTGCACCGCTTTGGCTGGCCGTACGCGATCAGCGTGATCTTCCCCACCGGGGCGGAACGCCGCGGCGACGAGTATCGCCTGCTGTGCGGCCGCGACGACGGGGAGATCGTCGTGTTCGGCATCGACCACGCGACGCTGCGCGACCGCCTAGCGCCGCTGCGGTCCGGCCCGACCGGTGCCGTGCACGACTATCGCGGCGGCGACGGCGCGCGCCTGCCGCTCGAGGGCCTGCTCTACGTGCCGGACCCGATCCCGGGGATCCCGGAGCTGCCGATGGTGCATTTCCTCCGGGCGCTGGCGGGGCGGGGACGCACCTTCGTCGATGTCGGCGCGCATATCGGGTTCTACAGCATGGGCCTGGCACCCGGCTTCGAGCGCGTGCTCTCGTTCGAGCCGTCGCGCTTCCAGCACGGCTGGCTCCGGCGCAACCGGGCGCTGAACGATTACGGGCACGTGCTGTGCGAGCAGGTCGCACTCGGCGAGACGCCCGGCGAGGCGACGCTGAACGTGCTGAGCTACGAGGGCGGCCTGAACTCGCTGTCGCCCGACGTCGCCGAGCGCCACACGGTGCTGGACCGCTACGTGGTGCCGGTCGAGACCCTGGACTCGCGCGGCCTGGACGATGTCGACCTGCTCAAGATCGACGTCGAGGGGTTCGAGGTGCCGGTGCTGCGCGGCGCGCGGGCGACCATCGAGGCCAGCCGCCCGGTCATCCTGATCGAGGTGTGGGAGGAGGCCGAGCGGCGACGCAGCGTCGGGGCGGTCATGGACGGTTTCGGCTACAGCTTCGACTTCATGTTCCCGCGCTCCCCGGAACTGGCGCTCTGCCTGCCACTGGAACGCCGCCGCGACTACGCCTGGTTCGTGTGACGAGGTGCGGCGGGCCTCGACCCGCCGCGACATCGTTGACCTTTTCGTCCTATGGAATAGACATTCCAGCAGGGACGCCCGCGGGAGCCACTCCGTCTCGCCAGCTCGGGAACATCCAATGGTCGGTTTCGCCGTGCTGGGCTGTGGTCGGATCGGCCGCATGCACGCCAACAACCTCGCCCACCGGCCGGACGCCGAACTGATCTGCGTCTACGACGTGCAGACGGAGTATGCCGCCCAGGTGGCGGCGGCGCTGGGCGTGCGTCAGGCGGATTCGGTCGATCACGCGCTGGCCGATCCGGCGGTCGAGGCGGTGCTGATCGCCAGCTCCACCGACACCCATGTCGGGCTGATCGTCGCCTCGGTCCGCGCCGGCAAGGCGGTGCTGTGCGAGAAGCCGATCGACCTCGACATGGCGCGGGCGCAGCGCTGCTGGGCCGAGATCGCCCCGCTCGAGCCGATGATCATGGTCGGGTTCAACCGTCGCTTCGACCCCTCCTTCGCCGCGCTGCGGCGACGGGTGCAGGCTGGCGAGATCGGCGCCGTGGAGCAGGTGGTGATCAGCAGCCGCGACCCCGCGCCGCCGCCGCTGGCCTACGTCGCGGCGTCCGGCGGCCTGCTGCGCGACATGACCATCCACGACCTCGACATGGCACGCACCCTGGTCGGCGAGATCGTCGAGGTCTCGGCGTTCGGCACCTGCCTGATCAGTCCGGCGATCGGCGAGGCCGGCGACATCGACACCGCCATGCTGATGCTGCGTGCCGCCTCCGGCGCGCTGGTCCACATCAACAACAGCCGCCGCTGCGCCTACGGCTACGACCAGCGCCTGGAGGTGTTCGGGCAGAAGGGCATGCTGATCGCCGGCAACCGCCACGAGACCAGCGTCCAGGCCTACGGCGCGGCACATGCCGGGGCGTCGGACCCGGTGCTCAACTTCTTCGTGCAGCGCTACGCCGACGCCTATGGCGGCGAGATCGAGCACCTGATCCACTGCGTGCGCACCGGCAGCGCGCCGATGTCGAACTTCCAGGACGGCCTGCAGGCGATGCGCCTCGCCGACGCGGCGACCGAGAGCCTGCGACAGGGGCGGTCGGTCCGACTGGACTGAACCGCGATCCCCGGGATCGCAATCCACGATATATTACAGGTATTTGCGGAAAGGACGACGAGGTTGTACATCAGCTGACCCGCCTCCCCGATCGCGGCCGCATTGTCCGGAGTCCCTAATGCATCCTGCGGCGATGATCGACCCGCTCTACGCCTTCTCCGGCTTCGCGGTCGGGATGCTGGTCGGGCTGACCGGGGTCGGCGGCGGCTCGCTGATGACGCCGCTGCTGGTGCTGCTGTTCGGGGTGCATCCCGCGACCGCGGTCGGCACCGACCAGCTCTACGCCGCCTGCACCAAGACCGTGGGCACCCTGGTGCACGGCGCCAAGAGCACCATCGAGTG
Organism: uncultured Acetobacteraceae bacterium; assembly: GCA_964245685.1. Classification (GTDB taxonomy): domain Bacteria; phylum Pseudomonadota; class Alphaproteobacteria; order Acetobacterales; family Acetobacteraceae; genus Lichenicoccus. The sequence continues at coordinate 8,564 of CAXTOE010000074.1, forward strand.
GCGGGTGGTCGGCTGGCTGGCGAGCGGCAGCCTGCCGGCGGCGGCGGTGACCCTGTACGGCCTGGTCCGGCTCGGCGCGCCGAGCGACTCCGTCTCGCGGCTGATCACGGTCGTGCTCGGCATCGCCCTGCTGGCTACCGCGCTGAGCCTGATCTTCCGCGGCTCGATTCGACGCTGGGCGGTGGGCGGCGAGCACCGCGCGGCGCCGCGCCGGGCGGCGGCGCTGACGGTGCTGACCGGCGTCGTGCTCGGCGCCGTGGTATCGGTCTCCTCCGTCGGCGCCGGCGCGATCGGCGTCACCGTGCTGATCCTGCTCTACCCGCATCTGCCGGTCGTGCGGATCGTCGGCTCGGATATCGCCCACGCGGTGCCGCTGACCCTGATCGCGGGCGCCGGCCATATGCCGCACTGGGACAGCCCGCAGGACTTCGCCGCGCTCATGGCGTGACGGCGGCGACCACCAAGACCCGCAAAGGGCGAGACACCACCACCACGGAGGAGACACGGATGACACAGGACGACGACCCCGACAGCCCGTCCCGGCGCCGCCTGCTCGGCGGCCTCGGCCTCACGGGCGCGGCAAGCCTCGCG
>CAXTOE010000074.1:9164-10120 GCA_964245685.1 uncultured Acetobacteraceae bacterium
CGCCAGCATGGGCCCGCTGGTGATCCACGAGATCGTGCGCGAGCAGGGCGAGCTGGAGCTGGAGCGGTCGTTCAACGGCCTCGCCTGGTCGGCGGTCGCGGCGGGCCTGTCGATCGGTTTCTCCTTCGTCGCCCAGGCCTACCTGCAGGCCGGCCTGCCGCAGGCCGGCTGGAGCCGGCTGGTGGACGGCTTCGGCTATAGCCTCGGGTTCCTGATCGTCATACTGGGCCAGCAGCAGCTGTTCACCGAGACCACCCTGACCGCACTGATCCCGGTGCTGACGCGTCGCGATCCGCACACCCTCGTGCGTACCCTGCGTGTCTGGGTCATCGTGCTGGCCGGCAACCTGATCGGCACCTTCATCTTCAGCGGCGTCATCTCGCGGCAGGGGCTGGTCACGCCGGAGGCGCATGCCGCGATGGTCACGCTCGCCGCGCATACCATGTCGCAGCCGTTCTGGCCGACCGTCGGCACCGCCGCGGCGGCGGGATGGCTGATCGGCCTGATGGTCTGGCTGCTGCCCGGCGCCGGTCCGTCGCGGCCGCTGCTGATCATCCTGCTGACCTACACGGTCGCGATGTGCCAGTTCCCGCATATCGTCGCGGGCTCGGTGGAGGCCGCCTTCGCGGTGCTGTCGGGCCACGCGGGCGTCGGCGACTACCTGGTGGGCTTCTTCCTGCCGACCCTGCTCGGCAACACCATCGGCGGCACCGCCTTGGTGGCGCTGATCAACCACGCCCAGGTCGCCGACGAGCTCAAGGGCGTGCACGGCGTCGGCAGCTGACCCCGGGCGAGGCCGGCCTCATGCGCTCCGTTGCAGGCTGGCCTCGAACCATTCGTGGCTGAGGGCGTGGACGAGGTGGTCGATGTCGTCGTCGCTGTGCAGCGGCGAGGGGGTGATGCGCAGGCGCTCGGTGCCGCGCGGCACGGTGGGGTAGTTGATCGGCTGCACGTAG
>CAXTOE010000075.1:0-10086 GCA_964245685.1 uncultured Acetobacteraceae bacterium
GCCCGCGATCTGCTTAGTGGCGAGCGGCGCGATCGAGCTCATGTCGACGACGATCTTGCCGGCCGACAATCCCGACGCCACGCCGTCCTCGCCGAACAGCACCGCCTCGACCTGCGGCGTGTCGGGCAGCATGGTGATCACGATCTCGGCGCGTCGCGCGAGCTCCGCCGCGGTCTCGCAGGTCTCCGCACCCTGCCCGCGCAGCGCCGGCGCCGCCTGCGAGCGGCCCAGCACGAACAGGGTGTGGCCGCCCGCGAGCAGGTGCGAGGCCATGGGGCGGCCCATGATGCCAAGGCCGATGAAACCGATCTTGCTCATGGGCGAGGCCTTCCGTTTCAGGATGGGTGCGACGGCGGGGGCGCGCCGACGGAGAGGTACGGCGACAGCCAGCCCAGTCCGGCCTCGGTCGCCGCGGCGGGCTTGTACTCGCAGCCGACCCAGCCGGCGTAGCCGAGTTCGTCGAGGCGAGTGAACAGGTAGGGATAGTTGATCTCGCCCGTGCCCGGCTCGTGCCGGCCCGGATTGTCGGCGACCTGCAGGTGGCCGATGCGGCCGAGCCGGGCCTCGATGGTGCGGGCGAGGTCGCCCTCCATCACCTGGGCGTGGTAGACGTCGAACTGCAGCCTGAGGTTGTCCGCGCCCACCGTATCGAGCACCGCCAGCGCCTGATCGGTGCGGCTGACGAAGAAGCCCGGGACGTCGCGGCTGTTGACCGGCTCGAGCAGCAGCTCGATGCCGGCGCGCTGCAGCGCCCCGGCGGCGAAGCGCAGGTTCTCGACCAGCGTGCTCAGCACCAGCTCCAGGCTCTCGCCGGGCGGGGCGATGCCGGCGAGGCAGTTCACCCGCGGGCAGCGCAGCGCCGTCGCGTACTCGATCGCGCGTGCCACCCCGGCGCGGAACTCGCCGACCCGCGACGGGTGGCAGGCGATGCCGCGCTCTCCCGCGGCCCAGTCTCCCGCGGGGAGGTTGTGCAGCACCAGCTGCAGCCGATGCGCGGACAGGGCGTCGGCGATGCGCGAGACCTCGAACTCGTAGGGGAACAGGAACTCGACCGCCTCGAAGCCGGCCGCGGCGGCGGCGGCGAAGCGCTGCAGCGGCGGCATCTCGGTGAATAGCATCGTCAGGTTGGCGGCGAAGCGGGGCATCTGGCCCTCCGGTGCGGTGGCGATGGCATGGCGGCGTCAGCGCGCGCCGGCCGGCTCCGGCAGCGCCGGCGCCGCCATGTCCTGGCCACGTCGTATCGAGAGGTTCGGGTCGAGGCAGAGGATGTCCTCGAACTCGTTGACGCTGTCGAGCTCGGTGCCCATCGCGATGTTGGTGACGCGCTCCAGGATGAACTCCAGCACCACCGGCACTTGGTGCTCCTGCATCAGCGCGTCGGCTTGCGCGAAGGCGGCCTTGAACTCGTTCGGGCTCCGGACCCGGATCGCCTTGCAGCCGAGCCCCTCGGCCACCGCGACGTGGTCGACGCCGTAGCCAGGCACCGCGTCGCCATCGGGTACGGCGTTGATGTTGTCGAAGGCGAGGCTGACCTCGAAGTCCATCTCGAAGCCGCGCTGCGCCTGCCGGATCAGGCCGAGATAGGAGTTGTTCACCACAACGTGCAGGTAGGGCAGCCTGTGCTGCGCGCCCACCGCGAGTTCCTCGATCATGAACTGGAAATCGTAGTCGCCGGAGAGGGCCACGATCTTGCGGTCCGGGTCGGCGGCGCGGACGCCGAGTGCCGCCGGCAGCGTCCAGCCCAGCGGTCCGGCCTGGCCGCAATTGATCCAGTTGCGCGGCTCGTAGACGTGCAGGAACTGCGCGCCGGCGATCTGCGACAGGCCGATCGTGGTGACGTAGCAGGTGTCGCGGCCGAGCACCTCGTTCATCTCCTGGTAGACCCGCTGCGGCTTCAGAGGCACCGCGTCGTAGTGGCTGCGACGGAGCATGTGGTGCTTGCGGTGCTCGCAGGCGGCGGCCCACTCGGTGCGGTCGCGCAGCGTCCCCGCCGCCATCATCTCGCGCGCGACCTCGATGAACATCGCGAGTGCCGCGCGCGCGTCCGAGACGATGCCGAAATCCGGGCCGAACACGCGGCCGATCTGCGTCGGCTCGATATCGACATGCACGAAACGTCGGCCGCTTGTGTAGGTCTCGATCGAGCCGGTATGGCGGTTGGCCCAGCGGGTGCCGATGCCGAGCACGAAGTCGGAGTCGAGGAAGGTCGCGTTGCCGTAGCGGTGGCTGGTCTGCAGCCCGACCATGCCGGCCATCAGCGGATGGTCGTCCGGGATGGTGCCCCAGCCCATCAGGGTCGGGATCACCGGCACCCCGGTGAGCTCGGCGAAGGCGACCAGCAGGTCGGCGCAGTCGGCGTTGATGATGCCGCCACCGGCCACGATCAGCGGACGCTCGGCGTCGTTGAGCATCGACAGCGCGCGCGCCGCCTGCGGCCGGGTCGCGGCCGGCCGGTAGACCGGCAGGCTCGCATAGGTCTCGTCGTCGAACTCGATCTCGGCCATCTGCACGTCGACCGGCAGGTCGATCAGCACCGGCCCGGGACGGCCGGAGCGCATGACGTGGAACGCCTGCTGGAACACCATCGGCACCAGCGCCGGCTCGCGCACGCAGACAGCCCACTTGGTCACCGCCTTCGCGATGCTCTCGATGTCGACGGCCTGGAAGTCCTCCTTGTACAGCTTGGCGCGCGGCGCCTGGCCGGTGATGCACAGGATCGGCACCGAATCCGCGAGTGCCGTGTAGAGGCCGGTGATCATGTCGGTGCCGGCGGGACCGGAGGTGCCGATGCACACGCCGATATTGCCCGCCCTGGCGCGGGTATAGCCGTCAGCCATGTGCGAGGCGCCCTCGACGTGGCGGGCGAGGATGTGCCGGATCGAGCCGCGTCGCTTCAGCGCCGCGTAGAGCGGGTTGATCGCGGCACCCGGCACGCCGAATGCCGTGGTGACGCCCTCGCGCTCGAGCACGCGCACCGCCGCATCGATTGCTTTCATCCTGGCCATCGTCCGCTCCCGCTGCCCTTCGAGACGGCGACAGCATCGGCCCGGGCGCGCGACTTGACGAGGATCGGCAGGATGTTTCCCACGATGCGGAAGCCGGATTGTATAGACGATCATTCTCAGTATGTTGCGGCTTTCCACGTGCGAGCCGCAGCACGACGGAATGGTCTGCTGCAGTGCGGAACTTGGGGCTTGATGAACGGTGAGGGGGAAGCCAGGCGTGCGGACAGCAGGCATCGTGCGGAGCGCGAAACCGATCGGCCTCGTGCAGGAGCGGCGTGAACCGGCGTCCTGTGCGGTCGCCGAGCGCACCGACCAGGTGCAGTCGCTGGTGCGCGCGCTGACCATCGTGAACCGGCTCGCGGCTGCCGACGAGGGCATCACGCTGACCGAGGTGGCGCAGCAGGTCGGCCTGTCGCCCTCCACCGCGCACCGGCTGCTGACGACGCTGGAGCAGGAGCGCTACGTGCACTTCGACGCCGAGCGGCGGCTCTGGTCCGTCGGCGTGCAGGCCTTCGTCGCGGGCAACGCCTTCCTCAAGACGCGCAGCCTGGTGGCCAGCGCACGCCCGCAGATGCGCGCGCTGATGGAGGAGAGCGAGGAGACCGTGAACCTGGCGGTCGAGGATCAGTTCGAGGCGATCTACCTGTCCCAGGTCGAGTGCCGGCAGATGATGCGCGCCTTCGCCCGTCCGGGTGCGAGGGTGCCGCTGCACTGCTCCAGCGTCGGCAAGGCGCTGCTCTCGGCGATGCCGGACAGCGAGCTCTCCCGCATCCTGCATCGCCGCGGCCTGCCGCGGGTCACGGTCAAGACGATCACCACGACCTCGGCGCTGCGCGACGACCTGATCCGGACGCGCGAGCGCGGCTACGCCATCGACGACGAGGAGAACGCCGTCGGCCTGCGCTGCATCGCCGCCGTCATCTTCAACGAGAACGCGTCCGCGGTGGCGGCGATCTCGGTGTCCGGGCCGATGGCGCGCATCTCCGACGACCGCATCCCGCTGCTCGGCGAGCGGGTGCGTCGCAGGGCCGAGGCGATCACCGCGCAGCTCGGCGGGGCGCTGCCCGGCTGGTGTCGAGGGGACTGATGTGAGGTGGGCGGCCATGGCAGGATCGCGGCCGGACGTTTCTCCGACGCAGCCGGACCGGCCATGACGTCATGGGTGACCGTGGTGATCCCCACGAGGGACAGCGCCGCCTGGATCGGCGACATCCTGGAGCATTATCGTCGTCACGGCATCATCGCCACGATCCTGCTCGACTCCCGCACCCGCGACGCGACGGCGGCGATCGCGAGGCGGGCCGGATCGCCGGTCGTGGCGCTGGAGGGCTTCTCCTGCACCGAGGCGGCCGTGGCCCTGACCCGGCACTGCGTCTCGACGCCGTGGGCGCTGTTCGTGCACGACGACGAGATCCCGTCCGACGCGTTGTTCGCGCGGCTGCGCGGCGCCGAGCCGCCGACGCAGGTCGAGTCGGTGGCGATCCCGCGCCGCTGGGCCTGGTACGTCCCTGGCGAGCCGCTGCGATACGGCCGTTCGCAGCACTGGCCGGACCGCACCGAGCGGCCCGGCAGCGATCATGCGTGGCGACTGTTCCGGCCTGACAGGGTGCGCTTCATCACCGAGATGCACACCGACGGCTTCATCGTCGGTGCGTGGTCGCGTATGCCGGCGGACGCCTATCTCGTGCATTTCGAGTGGGTAATACGCAGCCACGCCCAGCGCCGGGAGAAGCTGCTCGGCTACGACCGGGTGCGCTACGGCTATGGCCGCTTCTTCGAGAGGATGTACCTGCCGGAGAGCCAGCCGGAGGGGGTGATCGAATACCTGCCGTTCGACACCGACCGGTACGACGCCCTGGCGCGCCGCTACTACGCGGCCCGCCGGGTCCCGTCGCGGCCGGCGCGGACGGGCTGGCTCGATCACCTGGCGCGGGCGCGGCACAGGATCGCGGCGTGCCTGCTCGGCCGGCCGCGGGAGCCTGCGGATCGGGCAGGACTCGCGCCGCGGCCGGATCAGGAGATCACGGGGGTGTTCCAGCCGGCCGCATGCCAGCCCGACCCGCTCGGCGCGGCAGCCCCCCCGCTCGAGCCGGCGGGAAGATGAGCGGGCGGCTGCCACGACCTGCCGAGACAGACGGCGACATCGTCGCGACGACGAGGCGACAGGGACAGGAAGCAGAGATGGACCAGGGTGAGGGTATCGCGGATCTCGCGGAGTCGGACGGCCTGGCGCAGTTCTTCACCCGCTCGGTGTCGCGCAACGCGGGCAAGACCGTGATCGACTTCCTCGGCCGCAGGACGACATATGCCGAGCTCGGTCGTGTGGTCGAGCGTGCCGCCGTCGGGCTGCAGGCCGAGGGAGTGGTTCCCGGCACGCGGGTCGCCATCTGCCTGCCGAACACGGTCTACGCCGTCGCCATGTTCTTCGCGGTGCTGCGCGCCGGCGGCATCGCCGTCGCCCTCAATCCGCTCTATGTCGAGAAGGAGCTGACCGCGCTGCTGAAGGACTCCGGCGCCGAGATCCTGGTGCTGCCGAACCTGGTCGCGATCAGCCGGAAGGGCGTCGGCGCGGCGCGGGCGGCCGGGGTGCGCCGGATCGTCACCTGCGACTTCGCGGGCGGCCTGCCGCCGTTCAAGCGCATCCTGTTCCGCGCACTGCGCCGCAGCGAGATCGCCTCCGACCTGGGGGGCAGCCTGTTCATCGATTTCCGGGAGCTGATCGCCGCTCCGGGTGCGCTTCGTCCGGTGCGCCTCAGGCCCCGGGAGGACGTCGCGATCATGCAGTATACCGGCGGCACCACCGGGGTGCCGAAGGCGGCGATGCTGACCCATGCGAACGTGCTGGCCAACATCAGGCAGACCCGGATCGGGATGGGTTCCACGCTGCGCGAACCGCAGACGGTCATCGGCGTGCTGCCGCTGTTCCACGTCTTCGCCATGCTGTGCGTGATGATGCTCACGCTGGAAATCGGCGGCCGCATGATCCTGCTGCCGCGCTTCGAGGTCCGCCAGCTGATCGCGACGATCCGGCGCACGCGGGCGACCGTGATGTCCGGCGTGCCCACCATCTTCGGCGCGATCGCGCGCTTCAAGGGACTGAGACCGTCGCACCTGCGATCGCTGCGTCTGTGCAACTCCGGCGGCGCGCCGCTGCCCGCGGAGATACGCGCCGAGTTCGAGCGACTGACCGGCTGCAGGGTGCGGGAAGGCTACGGCCTGAGCGAGACCTCGCCGGTGGTCACCATGACGCCGCCCGGGGACGAGCGGGACGGTTCCTGCGGCCAGGCGCTGGTCGATACCGAGATCTCGATACGGTCGCTGGAGCCGCCGCACCGGGTCATGCCGCAGGGCGAGCGCGGCGAGGTCTGGGTGCGCGGTCCGCAGGTGATGAAGGGCTACTGGAACCGCCCGCAGGACACGCGGGACGCGCTGGTCGACGGCTATTTCCGCACCGGCGACGTCGGCTACCTCGACCGGGACGGCTACCTGTTCCTGGTCGACCGGATCAAGGACCTGATCCTGTGCGGCGGCTACAACGTGTATCCGAGGGTGGTGGAGGAGGCGCTGTACACGCATCCGGCGGTGGCCGAAGCGGTGGTGATCGGCGTGCCAGACAGTCATCGCGGCCAGAAGCCCAAGGCGTTCGTGAGCCTGCGGCCCGAGCAGGCGGCCACCCCCGAGGAGCTGCGCCGGTTCCTGGGCGACCACGTCTCGAAGATCGAGCTGCCGAGCGAGATCGTCATACGCGAGGTGCTGCCGAAGACGATCATCGGCAAGCTGTCGAAGAAGGCGCTGCTGGAGGAGGAGGAAGTCGCCCGCGGAGCAACCGTGGACTCCTAGATCGTATGGGGTCCGGGGCAGCGCCCTGGCCTATCCTGCTTCATCCCCACGAAAGGTCGCCAAGCCCTCGATGGTCGCCGCATCAGGCACCCCGTCGAAGTAACGGACCAGGGCGTCACGGAACACCGTCGCCTCAGGCCGCACCGCTGCGAACAGCGTCATGGAGGAGCGGAACTTGAGGTCGTCCGGGCTGCCGAAGATCTGCTCCACGGACCGGCCCTCGACGCGGTTGACCAGCTCGCTGCACGCGAGCAGCCGCGGTCCGAGCAGCGGGTGCGCCAGGTAGGCGCGCGCCTCCTGCGCGGAGGCGATCGCGTAGTATCGGGCGGTGGCGCTGCGGCCGAGGCCGCTCAGCTGCGGGAAGATGAACCACATCCAGTGGCTGCGCTTGCGCCCCTGGCCCAGCTCCTCCCGGACCTGGGCCAGCACCGGCTCCTGCGCCTTGACGAAACGGTCGAGATCGAAGCCATCGGGCATGGGGGTCTCCTGCTCAGCGGCGAGCCCGTCACCGGGGGGACGCATCGGCCTTGGAATGGCTGCCGTGACGCTTGGCGAAGGCCTTGGTGAATTCGGCGCCGAACAGGAAGATCTGCGCGGAGTAGTAGATCCAGAGCAGCACGACGACCAGGGCGCCCGCGGCGCCGTAGGACGACGCGACCTGGCTGCTGCCGATATACAGCCCGATCGCGGTCTTGCCGATCGTGAACAGCAGCGCGGTTGCCAGCGCGCCGACCCAGACGTCGTACCACTCGATCGACTGATCGGGCAGCACCTTGTAGATCGCCGCGAAGAGGATCGTGATCATCGCGAACGAGAGGAGGAAGTTCAGCAGCTGGATCAGCAGGTCGATGCCGGGGAGCGTGTGCTGCAGCGCGAAGCCGAGGGCCGCGACGGCGGTGCTGACGGCGAGCGAGACCACCAGCATGAAGCCGAGGGCCGCGACCAGCCCGAGGCTGACCGCGCGGGCGCGGACCAGGCGCGACACGGTAGAGGATCTGCCGCGCGCCCGGACGTTCCAGATCACGTTGAGGGCGATCTGCATCTCTCCGAACACGCCGCTGGCGGTGACCAGCAGGGTGCCGATGCCGAGCAGGGTAGCGATGATGCCGCTGTGCCGGTTGCTGGCCGAGGCGATCATGGTCTGGATCGCGTAGGCGCCGTCGGGTCCCATCATGCCCTGCAGCTGTCCCTTGATCGCGCCGTGCGCCGCCTGCGGACCGTAGATCAGGCCGACGATGGCGATGATGATGACGAGCATCGGGGCGATCGAGAAGATCGTGTAGTACGCGATCGCCGCCCCGCGGGAGACCGCATCGTCCTCCAGGTAGCCTTTGACGCTGTCCTCGAGGAGCGCCCAGATCGTCCGCAGCATCGCGCACCTATCCGCACTGGCAGCTGACCGTTGGAGGTCGATCTATAGGGTCGGCGGCAGCGCTTGAGAATAGCCGCCGCGTGCCAGGGCCGCGCCGATGGAGGCTGGCGTCCCATGCGGCCGAGCTTCGCCGATCGGAGAGAAACGGTATCCCTGCAATAACAAATCGCATCCTGAGTTGGGTCGTTAATACTTCAGGAACGAACGGTTATGCCGTTGCGATATAGCATCTAGTCGTGCATCACCTGTTCTCGACAGTGCTGTTACCTGACTCGCGAGGGACGATGAGCGCCAGATCCACCATGACGGGGCTTGACGCATCGGCGAGCGACCGCCGTATCTCGCAGATGCGTACACTTTGTCACTTCCTCGACGTCTTCGCCTCCGGCGATCCCGTGCTGCGCGCCGGTGCCGCCGGTTACAGCGAGAGGCTTCGCGAAGAGGGCTGTGACGGAGAGGAGATCATCAGGATCGCCGCCACCGCCCTCCTCGTCGTGATCGAGCACGAGGTCGAGCAGAGGGCGCGCGTTCTCGACAGGCTGCCGGCACTGTGGAGGGACGGTCCCGCCGAAGAGGGCTAGCCGCGCCCAGCCCGCCGTCGGTGGCTGCCCGCTCCCCCGACATGGGGTAGTCTCGGCGCCGCCACGGCGCGACCACCCTGGTCGCTGCCGGCTGGGCCGAGGGTGGTCATCATGGACGTCGAGCGGATCGCGGCCTTCTCGGAGGGTGACCGCGGCGGAAACCCCGCCGGCGTGGTGATCTGCAACTCGCTGCCCGACTCCCCGGTGATGCAGGCGATCGCGGCAGACATCGGCTATTCCGAGACCGTCTTCGCCGCGCCCGCCGCAGAGGGCTGGCGCGTGCGCTACTTCGCTCCCGCGGCGGAAGTCCCGTTCTGCGGACACGCGACGATCGCGCTCGGCGCCGCGCTCGCGCGCCGCCGGGGCGACGGCGTCTTCGTGCTGCAGCTCAACGACGGCCAGGTCATGGTGGAGGGCCGTCATGCCGGATCGATGACCGCCGCGTTCCGGTCGCCGCCGACCCGCAGCATGCCGGCATCTCCGAAGCTGGTCCGGGATGCCCTGTCCCTGTTCTCCTACACCGTCGGCGACCTGGACGGGCGCATCCCGCCGGCCATCGCCAGTGCCGGCGCGACCCACCTGATCCTGGCGCTTCGCGACCGTGACCGGCTGGGCGCCATGCGGTACCAGCTCGAGGCAGGCCGGACGCTGATGGCGTCCGAGCATCTGGTGACGGTCAGCCTGGTCCACGCCGAGACGTCCCGGCTGTTCCACGCCCGCAACGCGTTCGCGGCCGGCGGCGTGCTCGAGGATCCGGCGACCGGCGCGGCCGCGGCCGCCCTCGGCGGATACCTGCGGGATCTCGACTGGCCGCATGGCGGCGCCATCGACATCATCCAGGGCGAGGACATGGGGATGCGCTCGTGCCTGCACACCGAGATCACCCCGACACCCGGGGACGGCATATCGGTGTCCGGCACCGCGCGATGGATGGCGTGAGGGACCGCGGCCCGGGGCAGGCGGCGGACGACCTAGTGCTGCGCGACCGGCTCCGCGACGGCGATGCGCATGAGGTCGTGGACGCCGCGGCCGCCGCGCCTGTCTCCGGGGACGACGAGGCGCAGATGCTCCGGACCCAGCGGCTGGCCGTCGACCCGCTCGGCGACGATGACCTGCTTGTTCTCGAACGCCGGGGCGATCTCGCCGAGTGCCAGGATCGCCGTGTAGCCGTCCCGCCCGGTGACCAGCACCGTCTGCCTCACCTGATCGTGCATCTCGCCGGCGTCGATCGCGCCGCCGCGGTCGAGCACGGTGCAGCGCCACGGACCCAAGGAGGCCCCTGGAGGCC
>CAXTOE010000076.1:0-2944 GCA_964245685.1 uncultured Acetobacteraceae bacterium
GTCAGAACTGGCCACCGCAACTGTGCCCTCTCCCCCGGGCTCGCCTCGCAGCGGCCCTCGACGCCGACGCTGGAGGACGAGTTCCAGCACGCCGCCGCGGCGATCCTGCGCGGCCGCGACGCCATCGACCGACTCAACGCCGCGCTGCTGCGCGAGGCCGCGCGATACTGGCCGCAGGCCTGGAGCACGCTGAACCCCTGCCCGCTGATCCTGACCAGCTGGGTCGGCTACGACACCGACGGGCGCACCGACATCGGCTGGTGGGACATGCTGCGGCTGCGGCTGCGCATGAAGCGCCTGCAGCTCGAGCGCGTGCGTGCCCAGCTCGCCGCACTGGCGCAGCCGAGCCCGGCGCTGGAGACGCGGCTCGCCGCCGCGGTCAAGGCGGTGCGGGCGCAGATCGAGGCCTGTCCGGGCTCGGCCGATCCCGAGCAGGTGGCGGCGTTCGCGACCCTGCTGATCGACCGCCGCGACGAGGCGATCCTCTCGCCCGAGCAGCTCGACGCCGAGTTCCGCCAGGCGATCCAGGACGCGCCGGAGCCGGACCGGCTGCCGCTCGCGGTGGCGCGCGCGGGGCTGGTCTCGCACGGGCTGTCGGCGGCGCACACCCACGTGCGGCTGAACTCGATGCAGCTGCACAACGTTGCCCGCCAGCGCATCGGCATCACCGACAACCCGGACAACCCCTCGCAGCGTCGCGCCCTGCTGACCGCGATCAACGAGGCGCTGGACGAGGTGCAGCCGCAGCCGGTGGATTTCGGCGCCCTGCTCGCCGAGCAGGCCTCGGCGGCACGGCTGATGATGACGGTGGCGCAGATCGTCAAGCACGTCGACGGCGCGAGCCGCGTCCGCTTCCTGATCGCCGAGACCGAGAGCGGCTACACGCTGCTGGTCGCGCTTTGGCTGGCCAGGCTGTTCGGCATCGAGCAGTCGGTCGAGATCAGCCCGCTGTTCGAGACCCAGGAGGCGCTGGAGCACGGCGCGATGGTGATCGAGGAGGCGCTGCGCTCGCGGCACTGGCGCGACTACCTCCGCCGCACCGGGCGCATGGCGCTGCAGTTCGGCTACTCGGATTCCGGCCGCTATATCGGCCAGCTCGCCGCCACCTACCTGATCGAGCGGCTGCGGCTGAAGGCGGTGGAGCTGCTGCGCAAGCGCGGCATGACCGACATCGAGGTGATCCTGTTCGACACCATGGGCGAGAGCATCGGCCGCGGCAGCCATCCGTTCCGCCTCGCCGACCGGCTGGACTATCTCTCGCCGGCACGCTCGCGCGCCACCTTCGCCCAGGCCGGCATCGCCTACCGCGAGGAGTCCGCCTTCCAGGGCGGCGACGGCTACCTGCTGTTCGGCACCGAGGCGCTGGCGGAGGCCACCGTCGCCACCATCGCCGAGCACGCCTTCGCGGTGCCGCGCCTCGACGAGGATCCGATCTACGACGAGCCGGACTTCTCCGCCGACTTCTTCTCCACCATCGCCGCCGGCATGGCCGGGCTGGTCGAGGATCCGGGCTACGCGGCCCTGCTCGGCGCGTTCGGGCCGGCGCTGATCGACCGCACCGGCTCGCGACCGCCGGCGCGGCAGAGCGACAGCGGCGGCGCCGGTGCCCGCATCAAGCACCCGCGCGAGCTGCGCGCGATCCCCAACAACGCCATCCTGCAGCAGCTCGGCTGGTGCGCCAACACGCTGCAGGGCCTCGGCCTCGCCGCCGCGCGCCATCCGGAGACGTTCGAGGAGTTCCTGCGCGGCAGCCCGCGCTTCCGCCGGGCGCTCGACTTCGCGGCCCACGCGCTGGCGCACTCCGACCGCGACGTGCTGCGCGCCATCGTGCTGACGCTCGATCCCGGGGTGTGGCTCGACCGCGCCGCGCACGAGGGCGATCCGGGCCGTCGCGAGGCGCTGGTGATGCTGGCGCGGGGACTGGAACGGCTCGATCTCTGGGCGTCGACGCAGTCGATGTTCCGTCGCATCCAGGCCGACCACCTGGCACTCCGGGTCGCCTGGGCGGACGCGCCGCGCATGCAGCTCGAGGAGCAGCTGCTGCACGCGATCCGGCTGGCGCTGATCGAGCGGATCTGGCTGCTGTCGACGCGTATCCCGTACTTCTCGCCGCGCTACGGCTTCACCCGGCAGGATCTCGACGACCAGATCCTGCGCCTGGAGATCCCCTCGGCGCTGGGCCAGCTCGGGGAGATCTTCCCGCCCGCACCGGACCAGTCGGTGATGCTCGATTTCCGCGAGCCCCGCGCGCCGCTCGCCGACCACGGCTACTCGCGCGAGCACGCCGAGATCTTCGAGCCGATGCGCCGCCTGTTCGGGCTGCTGCGCGAGATCAGCATCGCGGTGATGCACGACGTCGGCGCGTTCGGCTAGCGGGGAGCCGCGGGGTTGGCCGCGGGAGCCGGCACGCGACGCCCCTGGCGGCTGAGCGAGCCGCCGCCGCCGCGCGCCACGCCGCTCGAGGCGCGCCCGGGAATACGCCGCGTCGTCGCACCCAACCCGTCGCCGATGACCTATAACGGCACCAACAGCTGGCTGGTCGACTGGGAGGGCGGCACCGCGCTGATCGACCCGGGCTCGGAGGACCGCGCCCACCAGGACGCGATCCTGGCCGCCTGCCGCGGGCCGCTCACCCACATCCTGGTCACCCACACCCATCACGACCATCTCGACGGCGCTCGCCTGCTGTCGCGCCGCACCGGCGCACCCGTCGCGGGCTTCCGGCTCAGCGCCGATCCCGGCTTCGAGGCCGATCTCAAGCTCTCCGACGGCGAGCGGATCGGCGGCCTCACGGTGCTGCACACGCCCGGGCACGCGATGGACCATCTGTGCTTCGCCCGCGACGACGGCGTGCTGTTCAGCGGCGACCACGTGATGGGCTGGTCGTCCTCCGTGGTGCCGCCGCCGCCCTACGGCCACCACCACATCATCTACGCCCAGGAGG
>CAXTOE010000076.1:2954-9599 GCA_964245685.1 uncultured Acetobacteraceae bacterium
ACCCTGTTCATCGCCAACCTGGAGCGCGTGCGCGACCGCGGCGACGCGCTGATGCTGTCGGCGCACGGACCGGCGATCACCGACCCGGCCGGGATGGTGCAGGGGCTGATCGAGCACCGGCTGTCGCGGGAACGCTCGATCGCGGCCCTGCTCATACCCGAGCCGCAGCCGCTGGAGACGCTGCTCGGCCGCGCCTACGTCGACCTCAAGCCGCAGCTGCTCGGACCGGCGCGCGCCAACCTGCTGGCGCACCTGGTCAAGCTGCAGCGCGACGGCCGCGCCGCATGCTCGGAGGCCGGCGGGCGGTCGGTGGTCCCGGTCGTCCCGGCAGCCGGGCGTGCCGATCCGTCATCCGGCGCCGCGGCGCTGTCCAACTGGCGCAGTCCGGGCTTCATCCGCTGGGGGTTCCGCAACGTCCGCGCGATCATCGCCTCGGCGACGATCGAGCACGGTGCCGAGGACCCGCTGCCGGTCGAGCCGCACCCGCTCGAGGCGTTCCGACTCGCGGCGGGCGACGGCACGGTCCTGAGCCTGCAGCGGTTCCTCGAGGAGACCCGCACCGACGGTCTGGTGGTGCTGCGCGACGGCAGGGTCGCCTACGAGTTCTACGACCAGGGCATGACGTCCCGGACACCGCACATCGTGATGTCGATCTCGAAGTCGGTGGTGGGCCTGCTGGCCGGGATCCTGTGCGCGAGCGGCAGGCTCGACCTCGAGGCGCGCGTCTCCGCCCTCGTGCCGGAGGTCGCCGCGACCGCCTATCGGGACGCCTGCGGCACCTGCTCGACATGCGGGCTGGCATCGTCCTCGACCAGTGCGACCTGCGCACCTACGGCCTGGCGACGAACTGGAACCCGGCGTCACCCGGCGAGCACGCCACGGACCTGCGCTCGTTCTTCGGCGGCATGACGAGCCCGCACCGTCCGCATGGCGGCCCGTTCCGCTACGTCTCCGCCAACACCGACCTGCTCGGCTGGGCGATCGAGCGCGCCAGCGGCGATACGGTCGCGGCCCTGATCGGCGCGCTGCTGTGGAAGCCGATGGCGGCCGGGTGCGATGCCTCCATCACGCTCGACCGCGGCGGCCTGGCGCGCTGCGCCGGCGGCCTGTGCACGACCACGCGCGACCTCGCGCGCATCGGCCAGCTGATGGCCGAGGGCGGCCGGTGCCGCGGCCGGCCGGTGGTGCCCCCGGCCTGGATCGAGGACATCGCCGACAACGGCGACGCGTCGGCCTGGCGTGACGGCGAGTTCGCCGCGAGCTTCCCCGGCCTGGCCATGCGCTACCGCGGCGGCTGGTACGTGGTCGACGACGAGCCGCGCCTGCTGTTCGCGATGGGCATCCACGGCCAGCATCTGTTCGTCGACCGGGCGGCCGGGCTGGTCGTCGCCAAGCTGTCCTGCCAGGACGCGGCGCTCGACAAACGCGCCTCGGCGCTGACCTACCGGGCGGTAGCGGAGATCAGGCGCTGCCTGACGGCGCAGCGGCCGTAATGCCGTGCCAGGTGAGCGTGCCCGGGAGTGAGCCGGACGACCGCCGTCCGCCTCAGGGCAGCCGGCTGCGTCCGTAGGCGATGGTTTCGCGCGCCGCCTTGAGATGCGCCTCGGTGAACTGCTTGGCGTGCGCCGAGAGGTCGCCGCCATCGTCCCAGAGGTTGCGCCAGATGCCGAGGATGCCTTCCAGCGGCTGTCCCACAACCTTGGACGAGAACGACTCGAAGGTGATCGGGCCGGCATAGCCGGAGCGCACCAGGGCGCGGAACACCCGGCCGAAATCGATCGAGCCGGAGCCGAGATAGCCGCGGTTGGAGTCGCCGGTGTGGAAGTAGCCGAGATGCTCGCCGGTCTCAATGATCGCGGCACCCACGTCGGCCTCCTCGATGTTCATGTGGTAGCAGTCGAGATGTACCTTGACGTTGGGCAGGCCGACGCGCCGGCAGAACTCGACGCCCTGCGACGCGGTGTTGATCACGTTGGTCTCGTAGCGGTTCACCACCTCCATGCCGAGCGTGATGTCGCTCGCGGCGGCCTTCTCGCCGACGCGCCGTATCACCTCGATCGAGCGCGCGACCCCCTCCGGCACCGCCGGCACGGCGTATTTCTGGAACGCCGAGTACAGGATGCCGCAGACATGGGTGGCGCCGAGGTCGCGAGCGATCGAGAGGATCAGCTCCAGCTTCCGCTCGCCGCGCCGGGTCTTGTCGTCGTCGTTGCTGGAGATGTCGGTGTCGGCATCGAGACCGAGCGAGAAGGTCAGGCCGATGCCGGCGCGCTCCAGCTCGCGCCGGGTGAAGTCCACGTCGATGGTGGACGGGTCGAGCGCGCAGGCCTCGATCAGGTCGAAGCCGAGTGCGGCGGTGTTGACGATCGCGCGCGCGCACTGGTCACGGTTCCAGCCTGCCTCCCAGACGAAGCCGTGCAGGCCGAGCTTGTTCCTCGCGGGCGTGTTCGTCGTCGTCATGATCGCCTTCTCCGAGATGGTGGAAGCGCTGCCCAGCGCAGGACTAGCGCCGCCGCCGGTTCGCCGAGACGCCCGGGGAGCTAAATCCGTTCGCCGGACACGGTCAAGCGCGCGCGGCACGGCGCCCGGCTGCCATCTCCACGGTGTCGGGGCAGTTCGATCATGCTATGGGCCGCTCGCGCCATGAGACCGGAGTTCGACCTTGAGATCCTTCCGCCGACTGCTCGCCGCGTCTCTGCTGACGACATCCTGCCCGAGCGTGGCGGCGCTCGCCGATGACGCCGGCATCAGGATCGAGAAGACGGCGAAACCGGCCAAGCCGGCCGATCTGCATCCGACGGAGACGCTCAGCGACGGCGCGGTGACGGCGGGCGGGCTACGCATCGAGTACCAGGCCGCGGCCGGCACGCTGATCGTGCACCCGAAGGGCTGGGACGACACCGCGCAGCCCGGCAAGGATCAGGACGACCAGTCCGGCGACCACGGCTCGCCGCAGGCGGCGCACAGGGACGACGCCCAGGCCTCGATGTTCTACGTGGCCTATTTCAAGAAGGGGGCACGCGCCGAGAACCGTCCGATCACCTTCCTGTTCAACGGCGGACCGGGCTCCTCGAGCGTCTGGCTGCATATGGGGGCGTTCGGGCCGCGCCGCGTCGTCACCCCCGACGACAGCCACCCCGAGGCCGCGCCGTACGAGCTGGTGAACAACGACGAGACCCTGCTCGATGGCACCGACCTCGTGTTCGTCGACGCGCCCGGCACCGGCTTCTCGCGCATCTCCGGGCACGACAAGGAGAAGGCGTTCTACGGCATCGACCAGGATGCGCACGCCTTCTCCGACTTCATCGCCGCGTTCCTGTCGAAGTACGGGCGCTGGAACTCGCCGAAATACCTGTTCGGCGAGAGCTACGGCACCACCCGCTCGGCGGTGCTGGCCAACGACCTGCAGATGGACAAGGAGATCGACCTGAACGGCGTGATCCTGCTGTCGCAGATCCTCAACTTCGACGCCAGCATCGACGGGCCGCAGTACGACCCTGGCGTGGACCTGCCCTACATGGTGGCGCTCCCGACCTACGCGGCGACCGCCTGGTATCATCACAGGCTACCGAGCGGCACGCAGACCAACCTCACGGCCCTGCTCGGGGAGGTCGAGCGCTTCGCGATGACGGACTACGCGGACGCGCTCGCCCAGGGCTCGGCGCTCGACGTGGCGCGGCGCGAGGCGATCGCGGCGAAGCTGCACGCCTATACCGGGCTCCCGGTCGACTACATCAAGAAGTCGGATCTGCGCGTCAACGGCGGCCAGTTCGAGAAGATGCTGCAGGACGACACCGATACCACCACCGGGCGGCTCGACAGCCGGTTCTCCGGCCCGAGCATGGACCCACTCAGCAGGGAGTCCGATTACGACCCGCAGAGTGCCGCGATCGGCTCCGCCTACGTCTCCTCCTTCAACGACTATGTCCGCCACACCCTGCACTACGGCGCGGACATCAGCTACAAGCCCGAGATCGACGCCGGCAAGGACTGGGACATGAAGCACCAGCCGCCGGGTTCGGACATGCCGCAGACCGGCTCCGCCAACGTGATGATCGACCTGGCGGCGGCGATGAAATACAACCCGAAGTTGAAGATCATGCTCAATGCCGGCTACTACGACCTGGCGACGCCGTTCTACGAGGGCATCTACGAGATGCACCACCTGCCGATTCCGCTGCGGCTCCAGGACAACATCGAGTTCCGGCAGTACCGCTCCGGCCACATGGTCTACGCCAACATCCCCTCGCTGAAGCAGCTGCACGACAACGTCGCCGACTTCATCCGCCGCACCGACAACCAGAAGGCGGTTTCCTCTCAAAAATAGTGCTGAAATAGCTATCTTTCTGGCGTATTACCCGTTATGGTTGTGGCGCGGTTCCCTCCAGGACGTGCCATGTCTTCCTCGCTCTCCGGTCTGTCGCCGATCACCGCCTACCTCTCGATCGTCAAGAACGAGCAGACCCAGGTCGCCCAGATGGTGAAGAGCGACTCCACGGTGCAGCGGACGGTGAAGGCGTTCCAGTCCGACATCGTCGACATCAACAGCCCGACCGACCTGCTCAACCCGAAGAACCAGGCGGCGCTGCAGGTGGTGCTGGGCGCCTACAACATGAGCGGCGAGAGCAGCTCGACCGGCCTGATCAAGCAGCTGCTGACCCAGGATCCGTCTGCCTCGGGCTCCCTGGTCCGCTCGCTCAACGACACCGACGACCTGCACTTCGTCAAGGCGATGACCGACCGCGCGACGGTGACGCTGGATTTCGGCGATCCCACGGCCTCCAGCTTCACCTCCGGCGGCAGCACCGCCTCCTCGATCTCCTTCAACAACCTGGCCGGGGGCATGGCCAACTCCAGCCTGACCGCGGCCTCGCCCGCCGAGACCTTCTCCTACGTGCTCGACGACGGCAGTGCCGCGCAGTCCGTCGCCAAGGCCCTGACGACGGCGCTGCAATCCACCGGCACCGGCGCCGACCCGGTCGCCGCCAGTTACAGCGTCGATGCCGGCGGCGCGATCATCGGATCGAGCGGCGCACCCGCGGTCGCGACCAGCACCGACAGTGCCGGCAACACCGTCTACAGCCTCACCCTGGCGACCAGCAGCACGGGTGCCGCGATCCGGTTGGCCAGCGTGGTCGCGGTCAAGGCGCCGCAGGCCGCCGCCAGCGCCGTCCCGTCCGGCACCATCAGCGCCGCCACCGCGGTGCCGCTGCTCTCGAAGGCCCTCGCCGCCAAAGGCTTCAACGTCTCCAGCAGCAGTACGGGCAGCCTGAGCATCATCAACCCGATCGACAACGGTGCGCTGTCGCTGTCGCCACAATCCTACACCAGCTTCGCCGCGATCACGCCGCAGGCGGTCTCGACGTTCCAGAACGTGCTGCCGCTGGGCAGCGCCGGGCAGGCGCTGAAGGCGGGTCAGGTCCTCACCAGCGGCGGTGCCGCGATCGGCACCATCAAGTCGGTCGACGCGGCCGGCGACGTGACGCTGACCGCGCCGTCGGCGTTGGCGCTCGCTGCGGGAGCCCGCATCGACGTCGCCATCGGCGCCGGCATCGCCAATATCGGCACCAAGATCACGGCCAGCACCGCGACCGCCACCAACACGTCGACACTGGCGCTCGGCCAGGCTGGGGTAGGATTGAAGCCCGGGCAGGTAATCACCGACGGCAGCAACGTGGTCGGCATCGTCAAGTCGGTCGACGGAGCGGGTAACGTCACGCTGCAGGGCAACCTGGCGGTGCCGGTGGCTGCCGGCGACACCCTGGGCACCCTGCCGCACGTCAGCGACACGCAGACTCCGGCGCTGGACGACGCCGGCAACGTCGCGACGATCCTCTCGCAGTACGAGACCAGCCAGTACGAGACCCAGGAGGGGCAGCAGATCCCCGGCATGGACGACGCGCTCTACTTCACGCGCACGATGCCCACGATCACCAGCATCACCCAGCTGATGAGCGACACGCGCCTGCTCAACGTGGTCACCACCAACCTGGGATTGTCCGACACCTACGACCAGCTGCCCTACGACCAGCAGGTCAGCCTGCTGACCAGCAAGGTCAAGCTGTCGGACTATGCCAACCCGACCAAGCTGCACCAGGCCGCCGAGCAGTTCCTCGCCCTCACCGGAGAACAGGCGGCGAGCGGCGGCAACGACACCGATCCGGCCTCCGTGCTGTTGTCCGGCGGCTCCGACAGCTCCGATGGCGACGTCGGCTCGTCGCTGATGTCGGCACTCTATCCGGGCAGCGACAGCAGCAGCAGTAGCGGCCTAGATCCGATCCTCAGCGCGCTCTACGCGTAGCTCGTCAAGGCCAGGGGCTTAGCCTCTGGACCCCAGCAAAGGCGGAGCCTTCGCAATCCGATCACTAGGGGGGTCTGGGGCCTCAGGCCCCAGCGGGTCCAGGGCAGAGCCCTGGCGCCACCGCGATCAGGCCGACTTGCTCATGATCTCGTCGGCGATGTTGCGCGGCACCGGGTCGTAGTGATGGAACTGCATGGTGAACGAGGCGCGTCCCTTGGTCATCGAGCGAAGCTGCGAGATATAGCCGAACATCTCCTTCAGCGGCACCTGGGCGCGGACCAGGATGGTGGAGCCGGCACTCTCCTGGTTCTGGATCATGCCGCGGCGGCGGTTGAGGTCGCCGC
>CAXTOE010000076.1:9609-9996 GCA_964245685.1 uncultured Acetobacteraceae bacterium
GCCGACCACGTCGCCGACATGATCCTGCGGCGTCGTGACCTCGACATCCATGATCGGCTCGAGGATGACCGGCGAGGCCTTCTTCATGCCCTCGCGGAAGCAGGCCTTGGCCGCGATCTCGAAGGCGAGTGCCGACGAGTCGACGTCGTGATACTTGCCGTCGGTCAGGGTGTACTTGAAGTCGACGGTCTGGAAGCCGGCCAGCACGCCGGTCGAGGACTGCATCCGGATGCCCTTCTCGACGGCGGGGATGTATTCCTTCGGCACCGTGCCGCCGACCACCTTGTTCTCGAACACGACGCCGGCGTTGCGCTCCAGCGGCTCGAACACGATCTTGACCTCGGCGTACTGGCCGGAGCCGCCGGACTGCTTCTTGTGGGTGTAGGT
>CAXTOE010000077.1:0-9960 GCA_964245685.1 uncultured Acetobacteraceae bacterium
GCGGCGATCAGCCCGCCCGGGCCCGCACCGACGACCAGGACCCGCCTGCTCCCCACGGTCACCGCCGCGCCGGTGTCCCGCCGCCCCGCGCCGTCGCCGCCGCGCTCGACCTGCTCGGGGTAGAGCCACGCGCCGGCCGCCTCGTCGCGGTAGCTCTCGTGGGTCACCATGCCCTGGGTGAACAGCCCCGCGAACGGCTCGTCCACCCCGAGATGACCGGTCGCGCGCATCGCACGGGTGAAGAAGCGCGCGTAGAGCAGGTGCAGGATCGCGTGCTCGATGCCGCCGATATACTGATCGACCGGCAGCCAGCGGTCGGCGGCGTCCGGGCGCGTCGGCGTCGAGGCGTTCGGGGCGGTGAAGCGGGCGAAGTACCAGGAGCTGTCAACGAAGGTGTCGAAGGTGTCGGTCTCGCGCGTCGCAGCCGTGCCGCAGCGCGGGCAGGCGACGTGCTTCCAGCTCGGATGGTGGTCCAGCGGGTTGCCGGGGCGGTCGAAGCGGACGTCGTCGGGCAGGATCACCGGAAGCTGCTCGTCGGGCACCGGCTGCGCGCCGCAGGCCGGGCAATGGATGATCGGGATCGGGCAGCCCCAGTAGCGCTGCCGCGAGACGCCCCAGTCGCGCAGCCGCCAGTTCACCACGCCGCGGCCGGCGCCGAGCTGCTCCAGCCGCTCGATGGCGGCGCGTATGCCGTCCTGGGTGTCGAGGCCGTCAAGGAAGCCGGAATTGATCAGCGTGCCGGGACCGTCATAGGCGCGTCCGGCGTGAACCGCACCGCCGGTCGGCAGCACCACGTTGACGAAGCCGATGTCGTAGCGGGTGGCGAAATCGTGGTCGCGCTGGTCGCCGCACGGGCAGCCGAAGATGGCGCCGGTGCCGTACTCCATCAGCACGAAATTGGCGATCCAGACCGGGAAGTCGAGGTCGGGCAGGAACGGGTGGGCGACGCGCAGGCCGGTGTCGAAGCCGCGCTTCTCCGCGGTCTCGATCGCCGCCTCGCTGGTGCCCGCGCTGCGGCAGGCGGCGATGAACTGCGCCGCCGCCTCGTGGCGGGCGGCGACCGCGGCGGCCAGCGGGTGCTCCGGCGCGATCGCGACGAACGCCATGCCGAACAGCGTGTCCGGCCGCGTGGTGAACACCTCGATGGAGTCGATGCCGTCGGTCGGCGCGTCCAGCGCGAAGCGGATCCGCGCGCCCTCCGAGCGGCCGATCCAGCGCGCCTGCATGGTGCGCACCCGCTCGGGCCAGCGCTCCAGCCGGTCCAGCTCCGACAGCAGCTGCGGCGCCGCCTCGGTGATGCGCAGGAACCACTGGCTGAGCTGCTTGGTCTCGATCGGCGCGCCGGAGCGCCAGCCGCGCCCGTCGACCACCTGCTCGTTGGCTAGCACGGTCTGGTCGACCGGGTCCCAGTTCACCCAGCTCTCACGCCGCTCGACCAGGCCGGCGGCGTGCAGGTCGAGGAACAGCTTCTGCTGCTGGCCGTAATAGCGCGGCTCGCAGGTGGCGAACTCGCGGTCCCAGTTCAGCGAGAAGCCGAGCCGCTGCAGCGTCTGCCGCATCGTCGCGATGTTGCCGCGCGTCCATTCGGCCGGATGCACGCCGTGCTCGCGCGCGGCGTTCTCCGCCGGCAGGCCGAAGGCATCCCAGCCCATCGGATGCAGCACCGCGAAGCCGCGCGCGCGCTTGTAGCGCGCGACCACGTCGCCCAGCGTGTAGTTGCGCACGTGGCCCACGTGCAGCTGGCCGCTGGGATAGGGGAACATCTCCAGCACGTAGTAGGTCGGCTGCCCCTCGGGCGGCACGTCGGCGACGGCGAAGCAGCCGCGGCGCGCCCACTCGGCCTGCCAGTGCGGCTCGCTCTCGCGGAAGTCGTGTGCGGCCGCGTCGTTCATCGGCGGCACGCGTGCGGCGTCATCTGCGGCCACTCAGTTGCCGGCCTGACCGGCATCGGCGCGCAGCTGGCGGGCGCGCGCGAGGATCTTGTTGGTGATGTCGGGCGCGGTGTTGGGGGCGACAGACGCGTCCGTCCACTGGCCGTCCTGCAGCGTCTGGCGGAAGATCGCGACCCGTATCGCGTCCGAGCGCAGCTGCTTGCCGAGCACGTAGGCGGTCGCCTTGAAGCGCTCGGAGATCGTGGTCGGCGGCGTGTACCAGTCGGTGATGATGATGCCGCCGATCGGGTCCGCCGAGGCGAACGGCATGAAGGACAGCGTGTCGATCGCACCGCGCCAGAGATAGGCGTTCACCCCCGCCTGGGTCTGGTCGCCGCCGGTGGCGCTGCGATCCTCGCCCAGCAGGTGATTGCGCGGCGTGCTGAGTGCGGAGGTATCGCCGGTGGTGTCGACGGTGCGGCCGCCGCTGTCATGGCCGGAGCAGGCGGCCAGGAACAGGATGGGGACGAGGGGGCGGATGCGGGCGATCATGATGCCTCTGGAAGTCGCGCGGGCGTGCCGGCCGGGCGTGCCGGCCGGCGCTGCGTTCTAGCCCGCCCGGTTCAGGTCGCCAAGCGGACGCCGCACCCGTCGCGATGCGTCGCCATCCCCGCCGCGCGCAGGCCGTCGGCGATCCGCGCGCGATCCACCTCGCTGCGCAGGCGCATGTTGCCGAGCACGTCCTCGATGCTGAGCCCCGGCGCCAGGCCCTGGATGCGGGCCAGCAACCGCTCCGCCTCTTCGCGCAGTCCGAGATGGCCGAAGGCGGCGAGGCAGGGGATCGCCGGGTAGAGCAGCGAGGGCGACAGCTCGATCAGCTCCTGGCCCAGGCTGGCCGCCTGCTCGTCACGGCCCTGCAGCAGGGCGATGGTCACCGCGATGCCGTCGAATAGGTAGTGCATCGGGTGCAGCGGGCAGAGACGCTTGTAGAGCGCGTAGCGCCGCTCCGCCTCGTCGAGCTCGCCGATCCGCGCCAGCACGAAGGCGGCGAACACCAGCCCCATGCCGAGGTTGGGCTCGATCTGCAGCGCCCGCTCGATCAGCGCCAGCCCGACCCGGGGATCGTCCAGCAGATGGCCGTGGATGAGCCCGATCAGCGCGATGCCGGGCGGATCGACGCCGCCCTGCAGCACTTCGCGCATCGCCGCCTGGGCGAGCGTGCCCTCGTCCTCGAAGCTGCCCCAGAACTGGGTGGCGCGGACGAAGTGGCGCATGGTCTCGACCAGGCTGACCAGCGGATGATCCGGATCGAGCGCGCGCGCGCGCGCGAGCAGCTCGCCTGCCTTGTCGTTCTGCTGACGCTGCGAGCGCATCACCAGCGACAGCGCACGCAGCGCCAGCTGCACCGCATTCAGTTCCGCGGCCGGGCGCGCACCGACGCGCCGGCTCTCGATCACCACCAGCTCCCACGGCAGCTGCGCGCTGACCTGCGCCGCCACCTCGTCGAGCCGGGTCGTCGCATCGAGCGGATCGCAGTCGAACCGCTTGGCCCACACCACGTGGCCCTGCAGGCGCAGGTCGAGCAGGCGCAGGATGATCCGGATCCGGCTGCGGCCGCGCAGGATGGTGCCGTCCAGCACGTAGTCGAGGCCGAAATTGCGTCGCAGCAGCGCGTCGTCGCGGCCGGCGGCCAGCGCCTGGGCCAGCATCGAGCCGCTGACCACGGCGATGATCGAGCGGCTCGCCAGCCCGGCCACCAGCTCCTCCGTCAGGGCCGGGACCAGCTTGTCGTTGGCGCCGGCATCCAGGTCGAGCGGCGGCAGCACCGCCAGCGTCGCGATGCTGCGGCCGCGCAGCCGGTGGCCGGTGATCGACACCACCGCCTCGCCGGCCGCTGCCTCGGCGGCGACCAGCTGCGGCGCCGCGGGCGGCCCTGGCAGGTCGAGTGCGCCCTCCGAGGCCGCGTCCGAGGCAACGTCGTTCTGGGGCTCGCGATCCGCGGCCGCCGCATCCGCCGTCACCGCCGCCAGGCCGTTGCGCAGCTCGTTCAGCAGCCGGCTGGTCTCCTCGCCCGGCGCGCCGGACACCCGACGGCTGAACAGCGCGGCACAGCGCTCGGCACTCTGCAGCGCCGCGCCGCGCTCGCCCTGGAGCAGCTGGGTGCGGATCAGGCCGCGCCAGGCCGCCTCGTGCAGCGGGTCGAGCAGCAGCAGCTGCCGGCAGATGGCGATCGAGGCCACCGGCTCCGGCCGCCGCTGCAGTGCCGACTCGAACAGCGCCAGGGCGTGCTCGTGCAGGCGACGGCGCTCGGCGGTCAGCCACGCATCCAGGGCCGGATCGGTGCCGTTCAGCTCCTCCAGCAGCACGCCGTTGAGCGGCGGCAGGATGCTGCCGCCGGGACCGCCGGCGCCGGCAGCACCACCGACCTGGATCCGGGACGGTGCGCTGGCCTGCGCGATCACGTGGTTGACGTTGGCGTTCAGCAGCCGCTCCGCGTCGACGGCGGTCAGCGCCGGCCGCAGCGCCAGCGAGTGGCGCTCGACGCTGATCACCGGCGCGCCGACCGGTGCGAGGGCGTCGAGCAGGCGGTGGATCTCCTGCCGCAGCGAGGCCCGTGCCTGCTCCTCGGAGCGGCGGCTCCACAGCATCTCGGCGAGCTTCGAGCGCAGCACCGGCCGGCGCCCCGACATCGCCAGGATCGCCAGCAGGCCACGGGTCTTGCGACCGGGGGGCAGCACGCTCTCGTTGTCCAGCGTCAGCGCCTGCATCGGACCGACGAGCTGCAGCCGGAGCAGCGAGGGATCGGATTTCGGCAGGCCCGGACGCGTGTAGTCGGACATCGTTCATCCTGCCCGGATTTGGGTCAAACAGGCTCCGCGTGATCAATCCTGCGGCACAACACACGCCAGGATGGCATCGCGACGGGGCTGCATCAAGCAGTTGGTGCACCGCGAGCCCCGCTACCGCCCAAGTGGTCGCGGCCGGTGATGCGCCGCAGTGACAGGGTGGCGGATCCGTGCGCACCATCGCCGCACTCAAGGAGCTGCCGCTCGATGCCTGCTACCTCCACCACTGGAACCTCCACGCCCGCGATCGACCGGAGCCCGATCCTCCAGCCGGTGACGATCGGCGACCTGCGACTGCCCAACCGGATCGTGATGGCGCCGCTGACGCGCAGCCGCTCCAGCGACGACGGCGTGCCGCCCGATTTCGCCGCCGACTACTACGCGCAGCGTGCGGAGGCCGGGCTGATCATCAGCGAGGCCACCAACATCTCCGCCCAGGCACGCGGCTACGCGCTGACCCCGGGGATCTGGTCGCCCGCCCAGGTGGAGGCGTGGCAGCGGGTCATCGGCGCCGTGCATCGCCGCGAGGGACGCATCTTCCTGCAGCTCTGGCACACCGGCCGGATCTCGCATCCCGACCTGCATGGCGGCGCGCTGCCGGTGGCG
The DNA here is from genome assembly GCA_964245685.1 of uncultured Acetobacteraceae bacterium. GTDB lineage: Bacteria > Pseudomonadota > Alphaproteobacteria > Acetobacterales > Acetobacteraceae > Lichenicoccus. The sequence continues at coordinate 5,324 of CAXTOE010000077.1, forward strand.
CCGTCGGCGATCCGTCCCGAGGGCCAGGCCTTCACCAACGACGGCCTGAAGGACCACGTCACCCCGAGGGCGCTGGAGACCGACGAGATCCCGGCGATCGTCGAGGACTACCGTCACGCCGCGAGCTGCGCCCGGCAGGCCGGCTTCGACGGGGTGGAGATCCACTCGGCGAACAACTACCTGCTGGAGCAGTTCATCCGCGACAGCACCAACACGCGCACCGACCGCTACGGCGGCTCGCTGCAGAACCGGCTGCGCTTCCCGCTCGAGGTGGTGCGGGCGGTGACCTCGGCCTGGGGCGGCGGCCGGCGCGTCGGCATACGCATCTCCCCGGCGACGACGATGCCGGGCAACACGCCGCTCGACTCCGACGTGATGGCCACCTACGGCGCCTACGTCGACGCGCTGTCCGACGCGGGGCTGCTCTACATCCACGACATCGAGGGCGTGACCCAGCAGACCCGCGACGTGCCGGACGGGGTCAATTTCCCCGCCCTGCGTCGCCGCTTCTCCGGCGCCTACATTGCCAACAACCAGTACACGCTGGAGCTGGCCGAACAGGTGCTGGCGCAGGGCGACGCCGACCTGTTCAGCTTCGGCCGTCCCTTCATCGCCAACCCCGACCTGGTCTCCCGGCTGGGGAGCGGCGCGCCGCTCGCCGAGGCGCCGAAGCGGTACTGGTACGGGGGCGGCTCGGTGGGCTACTCGGACTGGCCGGGGATGAACGGGCCGGTCGTCGTCGAGTAGGACACGCCCGAAACCAACCCCGACGTCGCGCGGCATCATGCCTTGGAAGTTCCTAGGTCTCGCGGTTTCCGGTGCTTCGGAATGGCAGGCCTGACCTCGTCCGGCTGGCGGCTTCTCTCGATCTTCCGCTTTGCGCTCATCCTGGCCGTTCAGCGGCTTCTTCGGCGGCCTCCGAAGCGGACGTTGATTCGCCGATGCAAGCTGAAGTGTGCGGAGCTGAACATACGGAGGTGACTAGCGAGCAGTTCCAGGACGGGTCGGCTGCCGATCGCGCTTGGCCGCCCGTTTGTTGAACACGACCCCCGTTGTGGCCGAGTATTGAGGCACCGCGTGGTGGGGTTGAGATGGTGGTGGAACAGCTCAGCCCGATCCACCACCACGCTAAGATGCCTCAGCCTTTCAAGCCGGCCGCTGTCTTCGGCTCGTGCATCGGGCAGCCATTGTGCTTGCCCCGAAACTCCGCAGAGCTCGTGTAGGTCGTGTTCCGTGCCCGCATCACCGAACCGAGCGGCCGGTGGGCCGCCAGGCCGTGCCATGGGCTGAACGCCAGCCCCTCGTCGATCGCCGCCACTGTCGCAGGGTCCCAGGAAAGCTGCGGCTCGACCTGAAGCCGCGCGACGGGGATGTAGGGGCTCGCATCCTCTGGCCAGACGACTGAGGCGTCCTCGATCGGCATCGCATCTAGGTCGGTGCAGAGCTGGACGCGGAACTCCCACTCGCCGCCCTTGGTCGCGAAGTACTCCGCCACCGCATCGCGCAGCGCGTTGGGGCGACCGTTCGCGTCGATCGGTGTGTCCTTCAGCAACGAGACATCGAAGATGGGCTGGACGGAGAACTTCGCGATGTAGTCGCCGTACAGGATCGGCACCTGGGAGTAGAACGTCTCGCCCAGGATGTGCGTCTCCGGCTGACCGCCCATGGTGGTGATCGTCGGGCTCTTGCCGCCGAACGCCTCAATCACGGACTCGGTGCCGCGCGCCACGGCGGAGACCACCTTCTTGAGCCCCTCGACCTTGTTCGTGGTTGCGGCCAACATCTTCAGGTTGCCGAGGAATTTCGCTGCCGTCGGCGCGCTGAAGGCCGGGCCGTTGACCATCACAAAATCCTGCGTGACGTCGCCTTCGCTGCCGGGCAGGCGGGTACCTTCGACGCCGATCACCTTCACCGCGAGGCCGCGCGGGGTAGAAACGCTGTCGTCCAGGATGTCGCCCGGCAGGGTCGAGAACCGCATGGCTATGGTGTAGCAGCCGGGCTTGGCAAACAGGCCCTGCGCCAGCTCCGGCGGCAGGGCGTCCAGCACGGTCAGCTCACCGCGCACTACGCCGTGGCTCTTGGCATGCACGCTGCGGATGGCATGGCCGGAATGTTCGAACGTCGTCTGGCTGATCTTGCCGAGCTGCTCGATCAGGCCGGCATTGGTCTCGGCCTCGTTTTCCTCCGGCGTCTCCATGGAAGGCGTGAAGCGCAGAGGGGTGGGAGGCCGATCGCCCTTGTATGCTGACATTGTTCCTCCGGTCAGAGATTGGGATGAGCTTCGCCAAGACGCATTCCTGGCGCCGAACGAGGGCTAACAGGCTGCGCGGTAGACGAAAGGCTCCACGAAGGCCGCGTTCCATGGACCGGGCCAATCCTGGATGAATGGGCGGCTGATCTGGACGCCTAGGCGTCGCCGTCCGCTGTCAGAACGACGTCCGGTCCATTGCCGCGGTATCCGAGGGTCAGACCCGCCGGCCCGAGGCACCGTCCAGGCGCTGGGTCACGGTCGCCAAGGCTCCGGTAGCTGGTGGGATCGACCCCGTATGCGCCACGGAACGCCCGGGAGAACGGGGTCGCACCTGCGTAGCCCACACTCTGGGCAACGACCTTGAGCGGCAGGTCCGTGGTCGTGAGGAGACGCGCGGCCACGCGCAGGCGGGTCTTCTGCACGAAGTCCATCGGTCCCTGCTGGAACGCCCGCGAGAAGTGGTCGGCGAAGGAAGCACGGCTCATCCCGGCCCGTGCGGCCAAGTTCTCGACGCTGTGCGGCGCGGCCGGGTCCTCGATGACGGCCAGGACGGCGCGTGCGAGGCGAGGATGGTGGAGTGCGGTGAACAGCGGCGAGCTCGAACCGTCGTGCAGCAGGTGCTGGCGCAGCAAAGCGATCAGGCACTGCTTCATCAGCACTTCCGTCATCGCCTGCGTGCCCAGGCCCGGGCTGGCAACCTCTGCCAGCATGAGCTCGAAGGCGTGGCGCAACAGGCCGCTCGCGGCGAAGCTCTCGACCATCGGCTCGCGCAACAGGTCGAATAGCCCGAGGGCGTTGCCGTGAGCGGTGGGGATGGCGCCACACAGCAGCAGGATATCGCGGCTGCCGTCGCCGGCCGTGAACTTGACCAAGCCGTCGGCCAGCAGTGAGCAATGATCCCCCGCGGGGAGTGTCTGCGCCGTCGCCCCGGCCTCGCCCAAGACGTGCGACTGGCGAACAGGAACGACGATGACGCTCTGCGGTGCGAATGGCAGCCACGGACCATTGCCCACGCAGAAGGCCCCGGCACCCTTGAGGACGTAGTGGACCGTGATCGCCTCGAAGGAGGGATAGGCAAGACGCCATCCCTGCTGGATCTCGCAGACGGAGAAGGCGTGTAGCCGAACGGCCAGTGCCGTCAGAAGCCGGTCGAGGGTGTCCGCTGCCATTCCGACACCAGGGATAAGGCAAGCCCTGCCACAAGGTCCATGTCCGGTTTGGGTCGACAGCACCGAACCGCCATAACACCCGGTGGACGTCTGCTTTTCGCCACCGTCTTCTCCGAACCGGACCGGCAGCTTTTGGCCATCCTGCGACCCGAGACTTGTCGGCGCTTCAGGCGGACCCGTCTCGAGGCAAGCCTCGAGTATCCGAGATCAGAACAACGCCTGACCGATGAAGCCGCCCTGCTCCGCACCCGGCGGCACCGCGAACAGGGCGCTGCCGGTGTGGGTGGTGTACTGGTTCAGCGCGTCCATCTTCGCCATCGGCTCGAAGATCTTGACGAAGCTCGTGCGCGGGTCGCGCTGGTAGCAGATGAACAGCAGCCCGGCATCGTAGGCCAGGCCCTGACGCCAGGGCGGCCAGCGCTCGGCGATGAACTTCATGCCGTCATTGTAGGAGAACGCCCGGCGCAGCATCTGCGCGCCGCCGTTGCTGGCCGCCGCCGCCAGCCGGACGTGCGCGTTCTGCGCGACCACCGGGTTGCCGTCGCGGTCGGTGGCGTCGAGATCGACCGGATCGAACTCGTTCCTGCCGCCGATCGGGGCGCCGGAATATTTCCGCCGCCCCATCGTCTCCTCCTGGAAGGACACGTCGGTGTTGTCCCAGTGCTCCAGCGCCATGCGGATGCGGCGCACCACCAGGTAGCTGCCGTCCCGCATCCAGGCCGGACCTTCCTGCCCGACCCAGACCACCTCCTCGAGGCTGGCCGGGTTCGACCTGGTCTTGCCGCCCGCGGTCTCGCCGGGACGGCGGGCGATCGGGTTCTGGGTGCCGTCGCGGAAACCCATCAGGTTGCGCGGCGTGCTCTCGGCGGCGGCGTTGGCGGTGAAGCCGGCCTGCACCCAGCGCAGCCGCGCCACCCCGTCGGCCAGCCGCGCCAGCTGTCGGACAGCGTGGAAGGCGACCTGCGGATCGTCGGCGCAGGCCTGGATCGACAGGTCGCCGCCGGTGCGCTCGGGCTCCAGCTGGTCGCCGTTGAACGCCGGCAGGTCGACCAGCGCGTCGGGCCGCTTGGCGCGCAGGCCGTAGCGGTCGCGGCCCTCGTGCTCGAACAGGCCGGCGCCGAAGCCGAACGTCATCGTCAGCCGGGCGGCGTCCAGCCCCAGCGTCTCGCCGCTGTCCGCACCGGGCGCGTCCGCCGACGCGGCGAGCGGCACCGCGG
>CAXTOE010000078.1:0-1921 GCA_964245685.1 uncultured Acetobacteraceae bacterium
TTTCTGCAGCTTGGCCACCAGCCGGGGCGCAGGCGCGGGCGCCACCACGACACCCGGGCGCAGCGGCGGGATGCGGTCCGGGTCGCGGAAGAAATAGAGGCTGAACGACCCGAACACGGCGCCCGCCGCCGCCAGCCAGCGGAAGCGCCTGCCGAGCGAGACGGCACCGACCACCGTGACGGCGGCGGCGGCGAGGAACGGACGACCCGCCGGGTGCGGCGGCGCCAGGACGAGCTTGAACGAGCGTATCAGCGAGGACATGCGGCGGCGTTCATCGATGGTTCACCTTTCTTGGTCAAGTTCGCGTTTCTTGGTCAAGCACCCGGCTCCGGGTCAAGCGAGACGAATGTGGGCTTCGGGGACGGGAGGAACGCGTGGAGCGCATGGAAAGTGGCGATCAGGCCGGCGCGGGGTGCTACGGCAGCCTCGGCATGTTCGAAGTCGACCAGGGCGGACGGCTCAGCGCCAGCCTGCCTGCCTCCAAACTGGGACTGGAGTTCCGCTGGCGCGAGCGGCCGGTGACCACCTCGCTGCGCGCCGAGGAGGACGCGCCGGTCGGCACCATGGTGTTCCGCACCCGCGTCGGCCGCGTGCCCAGCAGCGCGATCGCCGCCGCGGCGCGCCCCGACGCCTTCGAGCTGCTGCGCTGCCTTCCGGCACTGCTTCCGGAGCGCTGGACGCTCAGGATCGCCGCCGACCACAGCCTGCAGATCGAGGCCGAGCTGCCCGTGGCGATGCCGGCGCTGGTGAGCGACCTGCTGGTGCCGACCGTGCAGTTCTGCCTCGCGGCATCGCCGCTGCTCGACCTGCTGGAGGAGAACGCGATGGGGATGCGCGCCTGAGATCGCTCCCGATCCGCTCGAAGGGTCGATCGCGTCGTGACGCCGCCCGGCTCAGGCGGTCGCCAGCAGCACCCGCCGTCTCGCCCGCTTGCCGGCGGGGAGGGCGGCGTAGACGTCCTTGACCGCCTCGATCAGCAGCACCCCGGAGAGCTGCGGCGCCACGCGGGCGCCGGCCCGCTCCACCAGGTTGCCCATGCGAAGCAGCGGTCGCAGATCGGCGGGCGGCAGCCACAGCGCACCCTCCACCTTCTCGACGCGGAACAGCGAGTCCGCCAGCAGCCGCTCCACCTGCCGCTTGGTGCTCGGCGCGCCCTGGCCGAACGGCGTGTTCTCCAGGTGTGCCCAGAGGCCGCGACGGTTCGGTACCACCAGCAGCACGCGGCCGTCGTCGCGGAGCACGCGCCACACCGCCCGCAGCAGCTTCGGCGCGTTCACCGAGGTCTCCAGGGCGTGGCTGAGCAGGACGCGATCGAAGCTGAGATCCGGGAACGGCAGCCTGTCCTCGCGCACGATGCAGGACGCGGAAGCCAGCAGGTGGAACGCGGTGCCGTGTGCCTCCGCGGCGATGCACAGGGTTGCCTGCCGCTCCCACAGCGACAGGAAGGGCTGGGCGTGGCCGAGGCCCAGCACGCGCAGCCGCGACAGGTCGGGCCAGACGGTGGAGATACGGCGACGGAGCAGCCTGGCCGCGACCCTGCCGCCGCGGCTGGCATAGAAATCCGTCACTCCGCGGAACTCGTCTCGCATGGCGCTCTCAATAGCACGTCCGCCGGTTTCGTCGCGGCGAGCTCGCCGGTCCGGCGTCGAAAGCGGAGGTCCCAGCTGACTGCCCATCCCGATCCAGAACCCGGTTCAGGCCTGGCGATCGCGCCGGTCGCGATCCTGTCCGACAATTATGCCTGGCTGCTGCGGGACCGCGACAGCGGCGCGATCGCCGTGGTCGACCCGGCCGAGGAGGCGCCGGTGATGGCGGCGGTGCGGGCGGCGACGCAGCAGGGCGCCACGTTGTCGCTCATCCTGCTGACGCATCACCACGCCGACCATGTCGCGGCGGCAGACGCGGTGCGCGCGGCCACCGG
>CAXTOE010000078.1:1931-3982 GCA_964245685.1 uncultured Acetobacteraceae bacterium
CCGGTGCGCGCATCGTCGGCGCGGCGGCCGACCGCCATCGCCTGCCGAGGCTGGACCAGGCGGTGCGCGAAGGCGACACGGTCATGCTCGGCCGCTCCCGGGCGGAGGTGATCGAGACGCCGGGTCACACGCGCGGCCACGTCTCGTTCTTCTTCCCGGGAACCCCGGCGCTGTTCTGCGGCGATACCCTGTTCAGCCTGGGCTGCGGCCGGCTGCTCGAAGGCAGCGCCGCCGAGATGCACGACAGCCTGCGGCGTCTCTCCGCTCTGCCCGGCGAGACGCTGGTCTGCTGCGGCCACGAGTACACCGAGGCCAATGCCCGTTTCGCGCTGGCGGCACTGCCGGACGACGCGGCGGTGACGGCACGCGCGGAGGCGGTGGCGCAACGCCGCGCCGAGGGGCTGCCGACGGTGCCGGTGCGGCTCGATCTGGAGCAGGCGACCAACCCGTTCCTGCGCGCCGCCGATCTCGCCGCCTTCACCCGGCTGCGATCCTGGAAGGATGGTTTTCGTTGAAGCTGTACTACTCCAAGGCCAGCCCGTTCGCCCGCAAGGTGCGGGTCAGCGCCATCCTTCTCGGCCTTGACGCGCAGATCGAGCTGATTGAGGCCAACCCGCTCACGGATCCGCCGGAGCTGCTGGAAGCCAACCCGCTCGGCCTGATCCCGACCCTGGTGACGCAGGACGGCTTCGCGTTCTTCGAGAGCCCGGTGATCTGCGAGTACCTGAACGGGATCGCGAAGGACCTGCCGATCATCCCGGCGTCAGGAGCGGCACGCTGGATCAGCCTGCGCCTGCAGGCGCTCGGCGACGGCATCATGACGGCGGCGGTGCTGCGGCGGAAGCTGTCGGTGCAGGGGAAGATGGCCCCGCAACATCCGCTGGCGATGCGCCAGCAGGCGGCGGTGACGCGGACCCTCGACACGCTGGAGCGTCAGCCGCCGGGAAGGCATATCGATATCGGCATGATCTCGGTGGCGTGCGCCCTGGGCTACCTCGATCTGCGCTATCCGGACGAGCCCTGGCGCGAGGGCCGCCCGCTGCTTGCCGGCTGGTTCGAGGAGGTCTCGCGGCGGGACTGCATGCAGCGCACCGATCCCCGCCTGTGAGCCTGGCGATGCGGCCTCTTTGGCGGCGGCGCGTTCCGGTGCTAGAAGGCGTTCGCGACCGCAGCGGCCGTATCGTGAATATGCTATCGTGGTCGGCTAGGGTCCCGATAGGAGGGTATTGTGCCGGAAGATGATCGCCCGGTTGCACCGATCGTGGTGAAGAAATACGCCAACCGTCGGCTCTACGACACCGAGAGCTCTATCTACATCACCCTGGACACGCTGGCCGAGATGGTCAGGCAGGGGCGCGATTTCGTGGTCTACGACGCCAAGACCGGCGACGACATCACGCGCTCGGTGCTCACCCAGATCATCATGGAGGAGGAGACGCGCGGCCGCAACATGCTGCCCACCTCCTTCCTGCGTCAGCTGATCGGCTTCTACGGCGACAGCATGCAGGGGCTGGTGCCCGAATATCTCGAGCGCATGATGGAGCAGTTCGCTGTGCAGCAGAAGCAGGTGCGCGCCTCGATGGAGCGCACCATGCAGAGCTTCCTGCCCAATGCCGCGGAAGAGGCCGGACGCAATCTCACCGGGATGGACCGGACCATGAGCCTGTTCCCGTCCTACGGTCGCCCAGGGCAGGAGCCGGCGCCGCCGCGCGAGGTCGTCGACAGCAAAGAGGTCGTCGCGCTGCGCGAGGAGAACCTGCGGCTGCGCGAGGAGCTGGCGCGGGTGACCGACCTGGCGGAGTCGACCGACCTGCTGCATTCGGTGAACAGCAGGGTGCGGCACTAGCACATCGGGGCATCGCGGGCAGCGCCCGCGTCGGACCCTGCTCGCGACCTCAGGATCCAGGCATCTTCAGCCGCCGCTGGGCGCCTGATCGACCTCCACCAGCGACCGGTACAGTGCCACCGTGCTCTGCGCGATCGCGTCCCAGCTAAAATGCGCCACGACGCGTTCGCGGCCAGCGGCGCCGAACCGTGCGCGCAGCGCCGGA
>CAXTOE010000078.1:3992-9940 GCA_964245685.1 uncultured Acetobacteraceae bacterium
CTGCGGCTCGAAGGTGCCGGGCCTGAGCACGGGATCCACCAGCAGCCCGGTCTGCTCCGGCACCACGACCTCGGGGATGCCGCCGACGGCAGAGGCGACGACCGCGGTCTCGCAGGCCATCGCCTCCAGGTTGATGATGCCGAACGGTTCGTAGACCGATGGGCAGCAGAAGATCGCCGCGTGGGTGTAGAGCTGGATGGTCTCCTGGCGCGGCAGCATCTCGCGTATCCAGATCACGCCGGGCCGCCCGGCCGCGGCCTCCGCCACGCCCTGCTCCATCTCGCGGCCGATCTCCGGCGTGTCTGGCGCCCCCGCGGCGAGCACGATCTGCACGTCCGGGTCGACGTGCGGGATCGCGTGCACCAGGTGGATGATCCCCTTCTGCCGCGTGATGCGCCCGACGAAGAGCAGGAACGGTCGGGAGGGATCGATGCCGAGGCGGGTCAGCACGTCGGTCGCCGCCACCGGGCGGTACTCCTCCGGGTCGATCCCGTTATGGATCACGTGCACGCGCTCGGGTGCCACGTCGAACAGCCGCAGCACGTCATCGCGCGTCTCGCGCGAGACTGCGATGATGGCGCTGGCCTGCTCGATCGCGGTGCGCTCCATCCAGGCGCTGAGGTGGTAGGCACGGCCGAGCTGCTCGACCTTCCACGGTCGCAGCGGCTCCAGCGAGTGGATCGTCAGCACGCTGGGGATGCCCCAGAGCTGGGCGGCGAGCAGCCCGCCCATGTCGGTGTACCAGGTGTGGCAATGCACCAGCTGGGCGTCGAGCTGGTCCTTGGCCATCGCCAGCGACCGGGCGAACGCGTCGATGGCGCCGACGAAGCGAGGGTCGGTGCCGCGGGCGGTCTCGTCCCACTGCGGGTAGCCGCGCACGGTGAGGTTGCCCTCCTGGACCGACTGGTCGCCGAAGCAGCGCACCTCGACCTGCAGCAGCCTGGCCAGTGCCAGGCTCAGATATTCGACGTGCACCCCGGCACCGCCGTAGATGCTGGGCGGGTACTCCTTGCTGAAGAGCGCCACCTTGTTCAGCTTCGGCATGGGCCGACCTCCGGATGCGCGCGGATCAGGTGGGGAGACGGTCGATCATCGCCTGGGTGATCAGGCAGACGCCGTTATCGGTGCGCCTGAAGCGCTTGCCGTCGAGCGCCGGATCCTCGCCGACCACCAGCCCCTCGGGGATGCGCACCCGGCTGTCGATGACCACCCGGCTCAGCCGCGCGTGCCGGCCGACCTGCGTGTTGGGCAGGATGACTGCACTGTCGATCGTGCCGTAGGAGTGGATGTGCACGCCGGTGAACAGCAGCGAGCGATTGACCTCGCTGCCGCTGACGATGCAGCCGCCGGCGACCAGCGAGTCCGTCGCCTGGCCGCGCCGGCCGGCGTCGTTATGGACGAACTTCGCCGGCGGAGTGATCTCGCCGTAGGTCCAGATCGGCCAGTCGCGGTCGTACAGGTCGAGCCCCGGCACCGGGTCGGTGAGGTCGATGTTGGCCTCCCAGTAGGCGTCCACGGTGCCGACGTCGCGCCAGTAGATCTCGGAGTCGTGCGTCGAGCGTACGCAGGAGCGGCCGAAGCGGTGCGCGATGGCGCCACCCTTCTCGACCAGGTGCGGGATGATGTTCTTGCCGAAATCGTGGCTGCTGTCCGGATCGGCGGCGTCGCGCTTCAGCTGGTCGATCAGCAGCCGGGTCTCGAACACGTAGATCCCCATGCTGGCCAGTGCATGCTCCGGATCGCCGGGGATGCCGGGCGGGTCGGCCGGCTTCTCCAGGAACGAGACGATCTTGTCCTCTTCGTCCACCGCCATCACGCCGAAGGCCGTCGCCTGCAGGCGCGGCACCTCGATGCAGCCGACGGTCACGTCGGCACCACTCTCCACGTGCTGCTGCAGCATCACCTCGTAGTCCTGCTTGTAGACGTGGTCGCCCGCCAGCAGCACGATGAAGCGTGGGCCGTAGCTCTCGATGATGTCGATGTTCTGGTAGACGGCGTCGGCGGTGCCCGCGTACCAGGCGTGCTCCGATACCCGCTGGCTCGCCGGCAGGATGTCGAAGCTCTCGTTGCGCTCGGTGCGGAAGAAGTTCCAGCCGCGCTGCATGTGCCGGATCAGGCTGTGCGCCTTGTACTGGGTGGCGACGCCGATGTGTCGGATGCCGGAGTTCAGCGCGTTGCTGAGCGCGAAGTCGATGATGCGGGACTTGCCGCCGAACGAGACCGCCGGCTTGGCGCGCCGGTCGGTCATCTCCATCAGCCGGCTGCCGCGGCCGCCGGCCAGCACGTAGGCCATCGCGTTGCGCGCGAGCGGCGCATGCGCATTGACGGGATTGATCATCGGCTTCCTCCCCATGGCCTCAGCGTGCCATTTTATTATCCGAGGATAGTAGCGAAGCCACGTCGCCGATAGTTGCGGTCGACCGTCCGGGCGGTAAAACTCGCCGGTCGTGGCGGCGTTCGACCCCCTCGTCAGCCGAGGATGATGCGCTTCAGCCCTTCGGCCAGCAGTCCGACCGCGGTGACGCTGGCGGCCCAGATGCCGACGAACCACAGCATCCGTCGCGCCAGCGGTGCCGGGGAGGCCGACCGCCCGTCGCGTGCGAACTTCGGGGGCGGGGCGCTAGTGATAATGCGTCTCCGCCCCGACCTTGCCGCGGAACACCCAGTAGGCGTAGCCGGTATAGGCCAGGATGGTGGGGATCAGCACCGAGGCGCCGACCAGCAGGAACACCTGGCTGCTCGGCGGCGAGGAGGCGTCCCAGATGGTGATGCCGGGCGGGACGATATACGGCCAGACGCTGATGCCGAGACCGGTGAAGGACAGGAAGAACCAGCCCAGCGCGCAGAGCAGCGGCGTGATGTGGTGGCCCTCGTTCGCGAGGCCGCGCCAGAACAGCACCGCCAGCACCGCGACCAGCACCGGCACCGGGCTGACCAGGATCACCCGCGGCCACACGTACCAGTGGCGCAGGTACTGCACGTGCAGCAGCGGCGTCCACAGGCTGACGATGACGATCGCGGCCAGTGTGGCGGCGCCGAGCAGGCGGGCCTGCCGGCGCAGGCGGGCCTGCATCGGGCCCTCGGTGCGCCAGACCAGGTAGCAGGCGCCGAGCAGCGCGTAGCCGATCACCACGGCGACGCCGCACAGCAGCGAGAACGGGGTCAGCCAGTCCCACCAGCCGCCGGCATAGGCGCCGTCGACGACGCGTATGCCCTGCACCAGCGCGCCGAGGATCAGCCCCTGGCAGAAACCCGCCATCACCGAGCCGCCGAAGAAGGAGAGGTCCCACAGATGCAGCCCGATCCGGCTCAGCGCGCGGAAGCGGAACTCGAAGGCAACGCCGCGGAAGATCAGCGCCAGCAGCATCGCGATGATCGGCGGATAGAGCGCCGGCAGGATGGTGGCGTAGGCCAGCGGGAACACGCCGTAGAGCGCAGCACCCCCCAGGATCAGCCAGGTCTCGTTGCCGTCCCACACCGGCGCGACGGTGTTGACCATGATGTCGCGGTCCGCCTTGGCGGGCTCGACCGCGAACAGGATGCCGATGCCGAGGTCGAACCCGTCTAGGACGATGTAGGCCAGGATGGTGAAGGCGGAGATGCACGCCCACACCACTGGCAGCCAGATCGCGGGAGGGCCCATGGCACTCACTCCGCCGCGGAGGGATGCTGGCCGGGCGCGCCCAGATGGTCGAGCACCCGCCTCCCGGGACCCTGTGCGGGCCCGGGGTTGATGCCGGCGGTGCGGATCGGCTCGTGCTCGTTGATCCCCGGCTCGCCGCGCTCCGGCGCCTGCGCCATCATGCGCAGCAGGATGATCACGCCGGCGCCGAACACCACGAAGTAGACGATCACGAACGCGACCATGGAGGTAGCGATGCCGGGCAGGGCGATCGGCGAGACGCTCTCGCTGGTGCGCATCTGGCCGTAGATCGTGTACGGCTGGCGGCCGACCTCGGTGGTGATCCAGCCGCACAGCAGGGCGACGAAGCCCGCCGGCGTCATCAGCACCATCAGGCGGTGCAGCCAGGGGCTGTCGTACAGCGTGCCGCGCCAGCGCAGGAACAGGCTGACGAAGCCGGTCAGCGCCATCAGCATGCCGATGCCCACCATGATCCGGAAGGTGAAGAAGATCAGCGGCGAGTACGGCTGGTCGGCGCGCGGGAAATCCTTCAGGCCGGGCACCCTCCCATTGATGTTGTGGGTCAGGATCAGCGAGCCGGCGAAGGGCAGCTCGATCTTATAGTCGGTGCGCTGCTGCTTCATGTTGGGGATGCCGAACAGGATCTCCGGGGCGCGGGTCCTGCTGTCGAAATCGCCCTCCATGGCGGCGATCTTGGCGGGCTGGTACTGCAGCGTGTTGAGCCCCTGAGTGTCGCCGGCGAGGATCTGCAGCGGGGCGACGATGGCGGCCATCCACATCGCCATCGAGAACATCGTGCGCACTGCCTCGGTCGGCGCACGACCGCGCGCCCGGTCGCGCAGCAGGTGGTAGGCGCCGACGCCCGCCACCACGAAGGCCACGCACAGGAACGCGGCCAGGCCCATATGCACCAGCCGGTACGGGAAGGAGGGATTGAAGACGATCGCCCACCAGTCGGCAGGCAGGAAGCGGCCGGTGCCCTTCTCGATGGTGTAGCCGCGCGGCGTCTGCATCCAGCTGTTGGAGGCCAGGATCCAGGACATCGAGATCAGCGTGCCGAGCGAGACCAGGCAGGTGGCGAGGAAGTGCAGCCCACGCCCGACCCGGTTCATGCCGAACAGCATCACGCCGAGGAAGCCCGCCTCAAGGAAGAACGCGGTGAGCACCTCGTAGGCGAGCATCGGGCCGAGCACCGGTCCGGCCCGCCTGGCGAACACCGACCAGTTGGTGCCGAACTCGTAGGACATCACCACGCCGGAGACGACGCCCATGGCGAAGCCGACGGAGAAGATCTTCACCCAGTAGCGGAACAGGTCGAGATAGACCTGACGCCCGGTGCGCAGCCACAGCCCTTCCAGCACCGCGAGGTAGGCGGCGAGGCCGATCGAGAACGCCGGAAACACGATGTGGAACCCGACGGTGAAGGCGAACTGCGCGCGGGCGAGGTGGAAGGCGTCGATACCGAACATGATCAATGCGCCCTATGCGCCAGGCGAGTGGTTTTCTTGTGCAGTGCGACATAAGGCGCACCCTGGCCGACCGGAAGCCATCGCCCGATCACGCTCACGGCAACGGATCCGCGCTGCCGAGCGGTGGCAGCTGAAGCAGCGGGATCCGCCCGAGCGAGAGCAGCCCGGCGCGCAGGGTCAGCGGCAGCTGGATCGGTGGAAGGGCGGCCGACGTCGCCTCGCCCTCCGGTCCGGCGTCGTGCGCCTGGCCGATCAGCCCGAGCACCGCCAGCATGGCAGCCCGTGTCGAGGCGCTGATCAGCCCGCCGGCGGCCAGGAGGTCGAGCAGCCGGTCGGCACCGGCGATCTGGACGATGAAGCTGCCTTCAGGCTGGGAGCGTAGGTCGAGCCGTGCCTGTCCGCTGGCGCCGATCATCGCTCCGTCCCATCGCAGCGCCGCCTGTCGCAGCAGCGCGCGGCTCGCAGCACCGTTGCCGATCAGCGAGAACTCGAGTGCCGCCTGCGGCACCCGCAGCCCGGATGCCCCCGCGTGCGACAGTTCGAGCCCGCCGAGGCTCAGCGTAGTGGCGCGCGCGGTGCCGGTCCAGCGCAAGGTGCCGCGCAGCGAACCCACCGTCGCCACCTGACCGGATCCGGCGACGGGCAGCACCAGGTGCAGCGCGCGGGCGGCGAGCCGCACCTCGCCGCCGGCCGCCCGGTCGGAGGCGGGCAGCTCCAGCCGCACACGATGGCCCCAGATCCGCACGCCGTCGCCGAGCCCGCCGGCGTTGGCCGGCGCGATCAGCTGCATGCCGCCGGGCAGGATCGCGATCCGGCGCGGGCGTGCTGCCGGGACT
>CAXTOE010000079.1:0-9886 GCA_964245685.1 uncultured Acetobacteraceae bacterium
ACCCCAGGTTGTTCTGTGTCGACAACTATTCGCGCAGGTTGCGTCTTAAAAGCGGAAGTTCGTCGCTGCGCGACGGCAGCACGATCGCCCGACGAGGCAACGCTCGGTTTTGCGACACGCGTCGCGGGTAGCGGGACGTCAGTGGCAATCTTCCTTCTCGAAACAACGCCCGTCTCCCGTTTGGCGCGCTGCGGACAACGATTTGCACAGGCCGGAAGCTCGCAGGGTTGATTCAACCGAGCGTGTGCTCGCGGCTTACTCGGAAGAAGGTCGACGTGATCCGCGGCGACGACTTCGTCGCGTCGACCATGTCGCTCGTCCTTCGATGCGACGCGCGGCATCCGGCAGAGGTTGGGCCAACGCGGGCAGGCGTCGCCGTGCGATTCTTGTCAAGCGACCGATCGCGTGAGGCGGCAGGTCCGGTACCTTTAAAGATCCAGGTTCTGCGGAAGGATGACAAGGTCCCGCACGACGACGTTCGCCGGTCTCGTCACCATGAAGAGCACGGCAGCAGCAACCTCCCCAGGTTGCATAAGAGCGCCGGAGGCCAGCGCATCGTCCATCTTCTCCTTTGGCCAGTCCTTGAGGAGTGCTGTCACCACCGGTCCTGGAGCGACGCCACCGATGCGAACGCCATGCTTCGCGACCTGTCGACGGGCAGTATGAATGAAGGCTTGCACCGCGTGCTTGGAAGCCGTGTAGATCGGCTCCCAGACCACCGGGATCATTCCGGCGACCGAGCTCGTGATGATGATGTCCCCCGCCTTGCGGTCGATCATATACGGCAACACGGCATGAACCGACCGAAAGACCGCGTTGACGTTGAGGTTTAGCATGCGATCCCAGGCGTCCGGGTCGCCGTGTGCGATCTCGCCCCCGATATAAGAACCCGCATTGGCATGAAAGATATCCAGCGAGCCCGCGCTCTCCAGGATCCTCGGCATCATCGTGTTGACGCTCGCGGGGTCCGTCAGGTTGACGACCAGCGGTATCGCATGAGGACCGAGTTCGGCCGCCAGTTCCTTGAGACGCTCCTCGGCCATGTCGATCAGTATGACGGTCGCACCTTCCGCGAGGAAGCACCGTGCACATTCCAGGCCGATGCCAGATGCCGCACCGGTGATGGCGGCAACTTTGCCGATCAGAGCCTGCGCCATGCGATCCTTCCTTTCTTCGCCGTCGACCTCAGGATGAAGCGATCGGAAGTTGGAAATCAAGCGGCAGGGCGAAGGAACAACGACCGGCGTCCGCAGGGCTGCCGATCAATCCTGCGCCTCCAGGCTTCCCGAACCACTCATCACGTCGTTGGAAGCCGTCGCCTTATCCTCATGAGCGATATCGAGGAGGAGGTCGGCCTTCTCACGCGTCGCCCGGATGAGCCGTGCGTTCGGAGCATCCGTGTTCTCGATCCATCGGCGGGCCGCTACGGGCGATCGGCCGTATCTCACATGGCGGGCGAGCAACCAAGCATCGCGCCTGTCCTCGTTCGTGTCGACGAACCAGCATTCGTCCAGTTCAGCGCGGACCGGGGCCCACGGGCCGTCGAGCAGGAGATAGTTACCCTCGGTGATGACGACCGGAGTCTCGGCAAAGATCGGTATGGCACCGGCGACCGGCTCCTCGAGCTCCCGCCGGAACGCCGGCGCATAGACGACCTCACCTGCAGGCTGAGCTCGCAAGCGCCGGAGCAGGGCGACGTAGCCTGCTGCGTCGAACGTGTCCGGTGCGCCTTTGCGAGCCGCGCGTTGCAGACGATCCAATTCGACCTGGGCGAGATGAAAACCGTCCATGGGCACCACGACGGCCTGCTTCCCGAGAGCCTCCTTGAGAGCCGCCGCGAGCGTCGATTTTCCGCTCCCCGGCGCGCCGCAAAGCCCCAACATCCGACGGCCGCCGAGTGCGATCAGTGCGTTCACCCTTGCCAGTAGCCAACCGGGAAGAACCGTTTCGGTCATCGCCGTTCCGATCGCGGATGGTTGATACGTCGTTCAGGCCGCGTGCCGTTCCGCTCCGACGTCATCAACTTGCACCTCCCGAGCATCAACGAGCTGCCGTCCGTCTACGCGAAAACGGCCACCGAGGCCTCACTTCCCCTGAAGCTTTATCCCGGCGAGTTCATCAAAATGCGCTTCAGCGGCCCAACCGTAGAAGCCGGCCTTCTCGACGCCTGCTTGTGTCCGCCAGCCGTTGCCGACAGCCAGGACGATGTCATTCCTTCCCTGTCGCAGATCGAGCGGGATCGATGCGTTGTCAGCTTCGAGACGTCCGTTCGGCGAGAGGCGCCGATCGGCCGGATAGTACGGGTTGTCGCCTGAAAAGACGAGCCTGCCATTCAGGAACACGGAGAGCTGCCGCACCCAGCCGATCCGGATCGTCCGGCGCGTTGGAGCGGAGGCGGTGACCACGGTCTTCAGCCAACCCACGGAAGTCGAGGGCGCTTGACCCACGCCGAAGGTGCGGCTCAGGTTTACCAGACCATCGGGCTCAGCCGCGATCGGACGCCAAGCATCAGGCCGTGGGACGGCACTCGCCGGGATCGGACGGTCGACCGTGAGTGCGCCGGGCGGCGCGGCAAGCCACGCCGTGACGGCTCGCGGATCCGGGGACGGCTGATGCACGGTCGCGAGGGCGGGAGGAGAGCCGGGACGAATGACTAGATTGGCGAAGATTGCAGGCCCTTTGAGAGCGATACCGCCATCGGCGGTAAGACCTTGCAGCTTCGGCACGACAAGCGACGGCTCGACCTGGTGATTGACGTAAACCAGCATCTTCTCACCGGAGATCAGCAGCCGGACGTGGTTCCAGCCCGTCGGTGCGATCGGCGCCGGCCCCTCTTGGTCGGAGTAGATGTCCCACTGCATGAGTCCGTGGGTGATCGGGGCGTACTGGATGCAATCATCCGCGACTGGGCAGTCCGGATTGCCACGGAGGTAGACGATCTCACCGGCTTCATTGCCATGACGGCGAAAGATGATGCCGGTGTCGCTGTAGGCGAGGGGCTTGATGTCGAAGTCGATCGTGCCGTTCGAGAACCGAGCGTCGGTCGATGCCGCGACAGCCTCGTTCACGGTCAAAGTGCCTGCGGGCATGCCCTCATAGCGCGCAAAGCGAAGCGAGCCGGGAACGGTTCCTACCCAGCCGATCGGTGGGGCCAGGCCCCATGCGCTGGCCGTCATCGGATAGGGTATGCCACGTTGTTCGGCGGCTGCCGCAGGCAAGCAGGCTACGACGAAAGCGAGGCAAAGCGGGACGAGAAGGTACGGCGACGTGAGGCCTCGGCGTAGATAGCCCGGATTTCTTGGTTTCGTCAGAGATGAATAAGGCAAGTCGGAGCTTCCTGGACGATGGCACTTGGCAATAGCGGAAGCTCCGAGATCGACACAAGCAGGGCGTTCCGTCAGGCGCCGTTCGCTTCGGAGTGTCTCTGAGGGTGTCGGAAGTAGTCCTGATGGCCTGCCTGCCGCTTCTGACCCTGACGCAGATGCGCCAGATCAGCGGCTGATGGTCGACAGCACCTAACCTGGAAGCGCACGATCGACTATACGACGTCGTCGCGCACCTCACTCATGCCGAACCATCGAACCATGAAGTCCGGAGGTGAGGATCAGGAAGTCTCATCGAGCGCCGAGATCGTGTCGGCGAGTAGCGACGAGGCTAGGCCAAGCGCTTGGGCGACCGTCGCCAGGTCGGCAGCGCGGCGGTTGATCGCTGCCTGCAACGTGGCCTTGTCGAGTCCCTGCGGCAGCGGGTCGATGACGATCGGCTTTTCCTCGACCACGTCGGACGGGAACCCGGTGATCCGCTGACCGGTCACCAGCTCGGTTGCTCCCGCGAACTCGAACACGATTGTGACGGACCGCCGTGAGACCGATCCCGCTCCAGTTTCATCGGTCGAGCCATCTTCTGCGACGTCCTGCCCAGACATGCTGCCCTCCGCTGCTGCACGGTTGTTGAGTGATCGTCGTCGTAAAGCACTTTATCTTCTGAGATCAGCACTTCGATGACTTGCTGCGGACCAAGCCTCTTCACCACCACGATACCAGATAATCCGGCGATACCCCGCCTTTACCAGCCGCAAGGCCGCATTGTAGGACACCGACCCGTAGGTCCCGTCTGCCACCACGACGATCGATGTCTCGCGGCCCAGGTCGGGCCTCTCATGCAAGGCGGCATCGACGAAATGCTCATCATCGACATCCCCATCCTGGCCTTCCCAAACCGCGCCTGGGATGACGGCGGCGCCAGATCCCAGGTCGAGGATCAGGTCCGGTCGGTCCGTCTGCATCATGGTTGCGAGGCGAACCGTATCGACGGTCGTGCCGTTCGTCAAGTTCGTCGGCGTGGCAATGAAACTCTTGTCCGGAAGCATAGCGGTTCCGGATGGAACACCATCGTCCGCATGCTCGTCCGCATGCGCCGGCATGCCCGCATCCTGGAGTGCGTCCATCACTCTCCTGAAGCCTGGTAAGTCAGACATCGGTCGGGTCGAGAGCGCCGCGATCCTCCAGGTGCTGCGATGCGGCCACAGACGGGCGTAGGCTGCATACATGCTGCGTGCCGACGCCGCCCTGCCGTCCATGTCCTCGGCCGCGATCAGCAGCATCCGCGCCTCTTCCGGATATCCCCAATCCGCGACGCCGGGTTGCGGTTCAATCTCGCCGGCGATGGCGCGATGCAACCAGTCCTCCGCGTCCCGTATCCGTCCCTGCAGGAGCCGGAACGTGCCGAGCCGTAGCGCCCTGATCCGGCTGCGCCGTCCTTCCGGGTTCAGCCGCATGATGTCCTGCAACGCATCCGCGGCCGGATCCAGGCGTCCCTGCGAGGACGCGCAGGTCGCGAGCACGTCCCGCGCCTCGATGTTGCTCGGATCCGCCGCGAGGACCATCGCGGCGCTGGCGGCCGCCTGAGCGAAACGCCCATCGCTGAAATCGAGCTCCGCCGATGCCGCCAACACGTCCGGTTCGTTCGGCGCCAGCGCCAGGGCGCGCGCGATGGCGGCTCGCGCCACCGCATGATCGTCCTGCGCCTGCGGGTCCTCGGTGCTTCGCAGCTTGTGCAGCAGCGTCTGACCCAGTGCCGCCTGCGCCTCGGCGAGGTCGGGCCGAAGGTCGACCGCGCGCTTCAGCAGCGTCTCCGCCGTCTCGAACCCAGCTAAGGTGTCGTCGTGATCGAGCCTGGAGCGCGCCCGGAACAGCAGATCGACCGCATCCGGATTGGCCGCCCGTTCCTGTTCGGCCCGCTCTGCTTCCACCCGGTCGAGCGTGAGGTCGAGCGCGCCGGCGATCCGCCCGACGATCCGAGCCCGGGTGTCAGCGAGACCGGCCCGTGGGACGTCGAACCGCTCCGACCACAGGTGGCCACCTCCCGACGTGTCGATGAGCTGCACGTTGATATGCAGGGTCGCATCTTCGACACGCAGGCTTCCCTCAAGCAGATACCGCACGTCCAGCGCACGACCGATCGCTCTCGCGGAGACGGCATGTCCGGCATAGGCGTCGGCGGTCTCCCGCGCGATCACCATGCTGGTCGGTAGGTGCGCCAGATCTGTCGTCAGATCGTCGCTGATCGCGTCGGCGAGATACTGGTTACCGGGATGATCGCTCAGGTCTCGGAACGGCATCACCACGATCGACAGCCGTGGCGGCGGCGGTCGATGCAGGATCAAGCCAGCTAGGCCGGACGCGGCGATCAGGAAGATCGCCGCCGTTGCCGCGATCCTCCGACGCCCGAGCCAGGCGTTCGGCCGTGGTCGTGCGACAGAGACTTCGGCCACCGTTCCACCGGGCTGCTCAGGCAGGCGAGCAGGAGCGAGCGCCGCGACCGGTGCCACGAACCGGTAGCCGCGTCCGGGGATGGTCGTGATGACGCTGTCGTCGGCGCCGCCGAGTGCCCGGCGAAGCTTCGACATCTGGACCGAGAGGTTGTGCTCCTCGACCACCAGGCCCGGCCCGACCTGCCCGATGATCTCCGCCCGGCTGACCACCCGCTCACGCGCCTCGATCAGCACACACAAGATGTCGAAAGCGCGGGAGGACAACGCGACCGGCTCCCCCTCACGCTCAAGCACCCGGCGTGCGCAGTCGAGCGTGAACGGCCCGAACCTGAAGGAGCACGATTTTTCCATCGCCGCCGACGCCGGAAGGGATGAAGCCGACGCTAGAGGATGAAAAGCAGCACAACAAGCAAAGCCGATCATCTCCAATAAGTCGTTGAACACGAACGGGTTTACGTCGATTGACGGAGATTGAGGATGTTTGAGGAGCGCTCCCGCGCGGTTTGAGCCCTGCTGTGCCGGCGGCGTCAGATGCGCCGCGACACAAGGAGGACCGCCGATGCCTGCGCCAAATCCGCCTCAGGACGCCAGCAACACCGACACCGCGCCTTCTACGCCGCCGAGCCTTGCCGCGCTCGCGGCGCAGGTGGAGGCGCTTGACCGTGAGGTCACCGGGCTAGCTGACCAGCAGCACGCCGTCCGGCTGCGGCGGATACTCCATCGCCCGGGTTGGACCGCCAAGCCGGAGGCGCAGTCGGTCGGCGCCCTGGTCGTCCATCTGCAGGAGCAGCTCGCCGGGCTCGGTCGTGCCCATACCGCGCTGCTCGCCGCCGCCGACCAGATCGCCCGGTCCTGATCATCGATCCGGTCGCTTGAGCGCCCGGTACACCAGCAAGGAGAACTGCCATGTCGACAAGCAACACCGCGACCCGGCCGCTGCACACCAAGACGACCGTCGCCCGCAGCGGGGTCTCCTTCGAGCTCCTGCTCGACCAGAGCAGCTACCTCGTATCGTCGGAGACGGAGAAGTCGCTCACCGCTACCTTGATCCTGCGGAACTTGGATACGGAGCCGCTGCTGCTCGCCTTCGCCGGCCAGCAGTTCGACGTCGAGCTCCGCGACGCGTCCGGCGAGCGGGTCGCGCTGTGGAGCACCGGTCGCGTCTTCGACACCCTGGCGCAGACGATCAGGGTGAAAGGCCAGCAGAAGTGGCAGGCGAGCCTGCCGGTGCCACAGGCCACCGGCGGCGGCGTGCTGAGCGCCTCGTACACCGCGACCGGCTACCTGACACCGGCGGGCGCCCCGACGCCGTTCCCGCCCGGTGGGATCCTGCATCCGGACTTGATTTCCGGTGGCCCCAACATCCCGGCCTCTCCGGCAGATCCCGTTCGGACGTACAGCGCGACCGTCGGCTTCATCGTCCGACAGCTGCCGGTCCTGGAGCAGGACGCGCGGCACGTCTGAAGCCTCCCGATCGGGAACAAGCATCATGAGCAGTATCCTGCTGCCTCGTCCAGTGGCGGGTCATGAGCCAGCGGCGCCGACGCATCCACAACGGCGGGTCGCGACGGCGGCCAAGGTCTTGCTTGCCACAGCATCGAACAGCTACGACTTCCTGAAGTTCGCAGCCGTTCCGACGCCGGGCGAGACGGCGGCGCAACGATTTGCCCGTCATGGCGTCTACTACAACGCGCTGTGCTGCCAGTTCGCCACGCTGAAGACGTTCCCGATCAAGCGCCCGCTCTTCCTGACCTCCCTGCTCGGGCAGATCTCCTCCACGACTGATCTGGAGCATCTGGCAAGCTCCTTCCTGTCGCTGGTGGCTGCGGCCGTGCAGCGGGGCGATACCGAGACGGTGGCGGCGGCGCAGGCGATCTGGGTGAAGTTCGGCGCGTTCAGCCGAGCCAAGCCGCCTCTGTCCTGGATCGCGTTCTACGACTTCAAGTCGGGCGACGTCAGTATCCTGTCCCCGAAGAGCCTCCGCGCGCTCTCGACTCGCTGGGCCGGGAAAGCTCTGCCGAGCGGATTCGGCGATCAACTGAATGCCAAAGCGGAGCGGCGCCTCGCCGCCCCGTTCAAGCAGACGTCCATCGTGTCGGGAGCGCCGCATTCGCCCAGGCCGTTGGCAACGGCGCAGCCGAACGCCGCCGCCCAGCAGGTCGATCCCGATGTCGTCACCATGATGGCCGCACTCACCAGTGTCGGCGGCCTGATGGCCCTGATCGGAACCGTCTTGCCGATACCCGAGAGCGGACCGATCGGGCTGGCGCTGTCGATGCGGATCGCTGGGAGCATGGTAACGACAGACGCCTCATGCAGCACCTACATACTCCGAATGATTAACTACTCCACGAGCATGGTCACGCAGACGCTGCCTCAGCCGACACCGGTAGAACCCGGCGATCTGACGATCGACCGCGACGGCAACAGCTGTGTCGAGCCGCCGACCTCGAGCAGCGACCCGACCCAGGGTGATACCAGCAGCACGAGCGGTGAGGCCGGCACCACCAGCTCTCCCAGTGGTGGTAGTTTAAAGGAGGTGGTGGAGGACATCTCGGTGGTAGCGGGGAGATTAAAGGAAGCTTCGGCGACGGCGGCGTCCGGTAGAACCCAAGTAGCCATGACGGTCGTGACATCGTACACGATCGAGCTTGGCTTGCTTTGGCATGTCTAGTAGCGTACTGACACAGAAACGGAGCAATAATCAGATGACCGAGGATGATTGGCGCTTCATGCGCCGCGCGATCGATTTATCCGAGAAGACCGCGCTGATCGACAGCGCAGGTGGCGTGTTCGGGACGGTGATCGTCCAGAACGGCGAAATCATCGGCGAGGGCGCGAACCGCGTCGTCGCCGAGAACGATCCTACGTGGCACGGCGAGATCCAGGCGATCCGGAACGCCTGCAAGAAGGTCGGAAGCTTCAAGCTCGAGGGAGCTACGCTCTACACCAGCGCGGAGCCTTGCCCGATGTGCGCCGCCGCTGCCTATTGGGCAGGGATCGAGCGCATCTTCTTCGCGGCGACCTGCGAGGATGCGCTGGAATATGGCGATTTCGACGACACGATGATCTACGGCGAGCTGAAGAAACCGGTGAGAGAGCGTTCCATTCCTGCGCAGCAGATCATGCAGGAAGAGGCGCTCGAGGTCTGGAAGAAGTATAAGGGCAAGTCGGATCGCGTGCCGTACTGAAGGCAGCAGATGGCAGATTTCAGGTTTTAGTGCCGGCTGCTGAGGCGAATGTCATCACGATCCCTAGACCATCGGTCGAGGGCCGCCGAGTCGGGTTTAAACTCTCCGATAGATAACGTTGCGTGGTGGGGCTCGAAGCGTGTCGGTAGCCGCAGGAATAGCCAACTTCGATAGTTGCACTAGAGCCAGTTTCTCTTGCTGAAACCCTTATCGCCGGCTCACGGACGCGCAGCTTGGTGTCCGGGATGGATGCGGCTCTCCTGTATTGCCGAGAAGGTATGCGCGTCGACATCCGTCGGACCGCGTGGCGTATGGGCCCTGATGCGTCGTGGGTGAAGTCAGCCGCAGGCCGATACTTTGCCTCCCAGCATTGGTTCCTCAGGCGCCGGGCTTAGAGAGGGCCACGCTCAAGGCAAGTGCAGGAGCGTCATGATTGGGCGGTGAGGACTGTGGACACACGCGCTACCTGAGGCGAAATCGTCCGCTGGCTCCATGGTCTTTCGGCTCTCTGCAAGTGGTCTTCAAGAAGTGCCGAGACAAATCAGTATAGAGAGGGTCGGTAGACCGTGGCAACGTCTTCAGCCGCCGCCAGATGGTCGACGTTGAAACAAGATCAAGTCCAGGCCGCACTCGAACGGCACGTTGCTGTCCGCAGCGGCGGCGTCCGTGGTGTCGGCGGCGAGGCGGCCGGCGCCAGCGATCGAGCGAGCCGATGCATCGCCTGTCGGGCCTGATCGGCACCCGCGTCCTCAGGCCTCGATCAGGCGCGGGACTGGACGGGCCTCGACGCTCGTCTTGCGCATCGGGCCGTATACTCGGACCATGAAGCCGAATGACGACGAACCTCGAGCCCGCCGATCTCGACGATCCGGAGCTGCGCGACCGTGCGGTCGCCGCGGCCTTGGGCGCGGCACCCTTCGCC
>CAXTOE010000080.1:0-760 GCA_964245685.1 uncultured Acetobacteraceae bacterium
GGCTCGAATGGGCGGTCGAGCAGGGCGAGGTGCGCGACCTCACCGGCCTGCTCGATTGGATCGAGGTCGTGCTGCGCCACGGTGCGGGCTGGACCGACAGCATCCTGCTTCGCCATGCCTGGCGCGCCGAGGGAGCCGCGGCGCTGCGCGAGCTCGCCGATCTCGCGTCGGCGCTCGCCGCCTCGCGCGAGCGCTTCGAGGAGACCGTGGACCAGGGGGCGTCGTTCGCACGCGCGGTCTCGGTGTGGGCCGTGCTGCCGCCGTCGCTCGCGACGGGGGACGATGCGCCCTGGCCGCTACCCGTCGTGATCGGCGCCACGTTCCGCGCCGCCGGCCTCGCCGAGGACCAGGCCGCGTTCGGCGCGCTGCACGGCTTCGTCGCCAACCTGGTCTCGGCGGCGGTGCGCCTGGTGCCGCTCGGCCAGACCGACGGGCTGCGGGCTCTGGCGGCACTGGAGACGGTCATCGAGCAGGTCGGGGGTCTCACCCGCTCGGCGACGCTCGACGAGGTCGGCGGCTTCGCCTTCGGTGCCGAGCTGGCCTCGTTCCGGCACGAGACCCAGTCCACGCGGCTGTTCCGGACATGAGCGGGGGCGCGGCAGCCTCGGGGTCCGGAGGTCGCGGTCCGTTGCGCGTCGGCATCGGCGGCCCCGTCGGGAGCGGCAAGACCGCGCTGATGGACGCGCTGTGCCGCCGGTTTCGCGATCGCTACGAGATCGCCGCCCTGACAAACGACATCTACACCAAGGAGGACGCCGAA
>CAXTOE010000080.1:770-9808 GCA_964245685.1 uncultured Acetobacteraceae bacterium
ACGCCGAATTCCTCACCCGCGCCGGATCGCTCGATCCGGGACGCATCCTCGGCATCGAGACCGGCGGTTGCCCGCATACCGCGATCCGCGAGGATGCGAGCATCAACCTGGCCGGCGTGGCGCAGCTCTGCCGCCGCTTCCCCGGCCTCGAGCTGGTGCTGATCGAGAGCGGCGGCGACAACCTCGCGGCGACCTTCAGCCCCGAGCTTGCGGACCTGACCCTTTACGTCATCGACGTGTCGGCGGGCGACAAGAGCCCGCGCAAGGGCGGCCCCGGCATCACGCGCAGCGACCTGCTGGGGATCAACAAGATCGACCTGGCACCGCATGTCGGCGCCAGTCTCGAGGTGATGGACCGGGACGCTAGGCGCATGCGCGGGGTGCGGCCCTTCGTCTTCGCCAACATCCGCGCCGGGCAGGGCGTGGACGAGATCGCCGGCTTCATCGTGCGAATGGGCGGACTGGCGGCGGCGGCCGTCTGATCCCAGGCACCGCGGGTCGAGCACGCGCCGAGGCTCGACACGGCGCGGCACCGGAGGCGTTGTTCCGCATATCGGTCGCTTCTCAGGTCACCTTAACGAACTTTCAACGTGTCGATGCCAGCATGCTCATCATCGAAGCGACTGCTGTTCGTTACGGTTCCGGCAATTCAGGCCGATCACGCGATCCCGAAGCGCGGTGGTGCAGGTGGCTCGGGATCAACCTGATGGCCGATGCGCAGAGCCGTTTGGACAAGGTGTGCTGGCTCACGAAACCGTCTAGTCTCAAAACCTGGACCGGCGAACCGTGGGTGCGTGGGGGTTCATTCCAAGATCGGAAACACGGTCGGGATGCGGTTTCAGGAGGAACCAGGTGGCCAGGATCGAGGACTGCAAGCTGGGTGCGCGCGTGAGGCTCACCGATGGCTGGGGCGGACCCGCGAGCGTGATCGGCAGGCGCATGAACAACCGTGTCGAGGGGTCCTTGGCGCCGACCACGCAGCCGGGACAAACCGACAGGACGTTCCCCGATATCGTGCTGATGCAGTTCGAGGCTCCGGTGCGGGATGGACCGCATCACAAGATCCTTGCCTTCAGTTGCCTCTCCGAGGACCTGACGCTGCTCTAGCCTTTCGCGGCACCTGATGCAGCGCGTCGACCTGCGACGCTGCGCGATGAGGTGTGGCAGACTCGCGGCGAAGCGGCGCATCATTCGTCGGGTTCCCGGTGTCAGCCTGCGCTGACCGCCTGCCTTGATCGGATGACCGCAACGTGACGATGCCGATGCCGTACGTATCGACACTTCGGCCCTCCGATCCGCAGAAGGCGCGAGCTCGGTCATCGTATCGATCCCGTCGCCCTCCCGGGCGCGTGTGCTGACGGATCCGACCGAGCCCCGTCTGCCCGAGCATGACATGTGGCGTCTCCCGTCTCGAGAGCGAGCGAGGAACGCGGCCGGACAGCAGCCTGCGCAGGTCGGTCGGCAGGTTATGTTCCGTGCTGCGACGGAGGCCGGAATGGATCGTGCTCGTCGTCGGGCTGACCCACCGTGGCGTCCTGTTGTGGCGCATGCGCCCGGCACTTCTGGCTCTGGTCGCGCAGGGACCCGGCTTCCAGGTCATGCAGCTGTTGCCGGTCGAAA
The DNA here is from genome assembly GCA_964245685.1 of uncultured Acetobacteraceae bacterium. GTDB lineage: Bacteria > Pseudomonadota > Alphaproteobacteria > Acetobacterales > Acetobacteraceae > Lichenicoccus. Next base: position 2,391 of record CAXTOE010000080.1, read on the forward strand.
TCTACCGCAAGCACTTCTGGACGGGTCTGTGGCTGCTGCAGCAGACACCGCCGGTCGCGCACCTCGTGTTCCGGCTCGTACTGCTCGCCGGCGGCTGGCCCTTCAGGACGGCGGAGTTGCTGTGCGGGCTCCAGGGCGTGATCTCGTCGGTGACGGCATGGCTGCTCTGCAGGCTGATCCGCAAGCTGACGCGGAGTCGCCTGGCCGCGGTATCGGCCTCCTTGTGGTTTCTGTTGTCCACCGATCTCGTGGTCTCCGAATATGCCTTCTTCGGCCAGATGTTCTACGAGAGCCTGGGGATGCTGGGCGTACTCGCCTGCTGCTGGCAGGGTCATCGTATCGCGGAAGTCCGTGATGAACAGGCGTCGGGTCGCGCCGGCATGCTCGGCATGCTCGTCGCGGTTTCCGCTCTCACTCGATCTTCCCTGAATTTCCTTCCCTTGGCGTTCGGTGTCGCCGGAGCCCTGACGTGGCGTCGGCGGATGCTGGCGGCCTATCTCGTACCGCTGCTGCTGCTGCAGGGAGGCTGGACGGTGAAGAACTGGATTGCGCTCGGCCGGCTCACGGTCGACACGTCGAGCTGGAGCGGAATGAACGTGGCGAAGGGCGTGTTCTGGGCTCATCAGGATCTGCTTCTCCTGCATGACATCGCCGACGCGCCGCCCGGGCTCTACCCTCCGTGGTTCCAGGCGATCGGGCGAAACTACACGTATCCGTTCCAGGTCAGCACAAGACAGCTCCTGCCGCCGCAGCTTCGTGCGCGGGACGATGCGATGACCGCACGACTCGGAGGCATCACGGCTCCATGGAACCTGCCATCCGTGGCGGCGGAGTCGGACGCGTGGCGCATCGCTGTCGCCCGCTTCACCGTTGCCCATCCGGTGCTCCTGTTGACGCGCTTCGGCAGAGGATATCGGTTCCTCTGGCAGCGGATCGCGGACCATGCCGCGTTGTTCGCCTGGAACCTGCTCTATGTAGAACCAGCGGATCGCTGCTTTCCAGGATTGGCGCATCGCGGTTTCGGCGAGACGGAGCGCGTCGCGACCAGGGCGTGGGGCGTGGGTGCGCAACCGGGTCGGAAGACATGGTTCGGCACCATCAGCCTCGCGCCGTTCGATGCATTGAGCATCGTGGTGCTGCACAGCTTGTTCCCGTCGCTCGTCTTGCTGGATCACTGGCGTCATCGCCGTGGGCTGCGACGCTACCTTGCGCGCGGGACCTCGTTCCTGGCGATGGCGAGTCTCTACGGGCTGGTGCTGTTCAGCCTCGCGGAGGGCGGCGAGAACATGCGTTTCCGGCTGGCGATCGAACCGGTCCTAATCGCGCTGACGATGTGCACGCTGGCTGCCAGCTGGGTCGGGCTGAAGGACGGCTGGTCGATCCTCGGAGGCAAGCGGCTCGCTCGGACCTGCGCCTGATGAGTGGGCACTCCCCGACCGTATGCACCGGCGCGCGCATCTGGCCGTCAGGGCAGCGGACTCGAGCAACCCGCGAAGTCGCAGCCGACGCCGGCCCGGTTCGGATCCGGCGACAGGTCGCTCGCGCCCATTGCGGTCGCGCGATTATCGGCCGGACTGCCGTGCGCGTAGCTGTTGCCGCCGAGATCGTCGAAGCCGTGGCCGATCCGATTGCCGGTCAGGGTCAGGGCGATCTGGTCGTCGAACCAGATGTCCCCGGGCGTCGAGCCCGTGATCGTGTTGAAGCGCACGACGTTGCCCCGCCCGGTGCTGCTGCCTGCCACACCGTTCAGGGCGATGCCCGCCTCGGCGTTGGCAGGCCGTGCCACGAGGTTCTCCGTGATCACCACGCCGGTGCCCATGCCGTTATCGAGATAGATGCCGTCACCGTAGAACGGCGCCATCGCTGCCGCGTAGCCGTGCACCCAGTTATGGTCGATCGACATGCCGGCGGTATCGATGCCGGCACAGCAGAAATAGATCGGGCCGCCATCGACGTGCTGCAGCATGGTATCGTGCACGTTGTTGTAGGCCACGCGCGCGCCCGCGAGTGTGAGGGGTCCCAGGCCGCCGGTGATGCCGTAGCCGGCGGCGTCGGCGATCGTGTTGTGCAGCACCTGAGCGCCGCCGCCGCTGATGATCTCCACCGGTGCGACGTAGCTGCCGAGATAGCCTATGTCCCGGAACAGGTTGTTCTCGACCGTGATGTTGCTGCCGTCGATGGTGACGCCGTTGCCGGCGCTGTGCGTGATCGTGCTGTTTCGCAGGACGTTGCCGCTGCCTTGCAGGACCAGGCCGCTGTTGGTCACGTCGGCGCTGATCGGTTCGGGGTTGCGCGCCGTGTCCAGGGTGTCCAGCTCCGACACGTAGTCGGCGGTGATCCCGTCGATCACGTCGCTCCGGCTGGTACTTCCGGTCGCGATCGAGGTCGCGAACAGATGCAGGCCGCGCACCGTCATGTTCGAGGCCTGTGTCATGTCGATGCCCAGCAGGCGGGACTTCGCGGTGATATGTCCGCCGTTGGGGTCGTAGCCCCTGGGGAGCAGCAGATACAGCCTGCCGCCCTGGAGGTACCATTCGCCGGGGACGTCGGCCGCGGCCTTCACGCCGAACAGGTAGTAGAAGCCGCCGGAGGCCGCGCAGTAGGTCGGGCAGTCGCTCCCGTCCGGATCGTTGATGGCGAGACGGCCCGGCGCCGAGGCGATCACGCTCGCCGTCTTGTGGGAGTACGGGTTGCTGCCGCTGAAGATGTGCACCGTCGCGCCGTGCCAGTCGCCCGAAGGCAGCTCGGGGTCGATGATGAGGCCAGCGGTGGTGCCCGGCCGCATCAAGGCCCAGTTCGGACGCATGGGATCGGCCGATGCGTTCGGCCAGCGCGCCTGGTTGCCCGGCACGCCATCGATGAAGATCTGTATCGTCGGGATCGAGGCGGGCTGCGCGTAGGCGATGCTCCACAGGCCGGCGCCGAGCGGAACCCAGCCTTCCAGTGGATCGGTGCCGTCGATGATCGCCGGTTCGCCAGGCGGGACCTCGATCGAGATGCCGCTCCGTCCGGTCACGGTCTCGCGGTAGCGGCCGGCGGCGACCACGCAACGGTCCCCGGCGCGGGCGGCCGCGACGCAGGCCCCGATGGTGCGGAACGCGCCGGACGTCCGGGACGGCGCGGCGGAGCCGGCGACGAGCAGGTCGGCCCCGCGCGCGGTCAGACCCGACAGTCCGAGCAGGGCGACGACCGTGGCGACGCAGCCGCCGAGTTTGAGATGCATGCCGACCCTGCCGTTTCGTCCACAGTGCGGGATCGTCGCTGCACCATCCCTCTGCCCAATCTGGCAGGGCTGTCTCAAGATTTGGTAAATCGGCACCGCGCTGCCGGTTGAGGGGCTCTCGTTGTCGATCTAGAATGATCCGCTCCCGAGGCGAAATACGAATGATGAGGGGTGGCCTGTTGCCGGGAGACCGCTCGTTGAGCGAGCCGATCGAGTGAGCGAGACCGTGCCGCTTCGAGCGATCGGCCTACGGGCGCCGTCCTGGCGGACGCTATGCTTCAGCGGCGTCGGCGCTGCCCTGATCGCGATCAGGTCGCCGCCGGATCAGCACCGACAGCTCGTGATCACGCTCTGCATCTACCTGGCGATGATGCTGGTCCTCGTGCTGGTGCAGGCGGCGCTTCGGCCTGGCGGCCGTACCGCGCTACGGTTCGACGACGAGAGCGTGTTCCTGCCGCTCAACGCCACAACCAGCCGTGGCCGCGACGTCCGTTACGACGCCATCCGGTCTGCCACCTTCTCCACCGGCGGCCGGTGGCCACGCCTGGCGCTGGATGCCGGCGACCGCGTCTTCGCCTATCCGCTGCGGCGCTTCGTCCAGGCCGACGCGACCACGCGGATCGAGGCGCTGCTGCGCGAGCGCATCACGGCCCTGCCGGATGGGATCGCCCGCTGGGCCGACATCGAGCGCCTGCACCTCGATGCGGTATGCCTGAACCGCCGGCGCCCCTGGGCCACCTGGTCGCTGTCCGTCACGATCGTGCTGGTCTTCGCCCTGCAGCGCGGCTGGCCGCATCTGGGTGTTACACCCGACGACGGCCTCGCCGACATCGATCTCGGCGCCAACGCCTCGAGCCTGGTGCGGCAGGGTCAGCTCTGGCGACTGGTCACCGCGAGCCTGATGCACGCCAGCGTGCACCACCTGTTCAGCAACCTGCTGTCGCTGCTGGTGATCGGCACCCTCCTGGAGCGTCTGGTCGGCATCAGGCGGTTCCTGCTGATAGCACTGCTCAGCGCCATCCTCAGCGAGGCGACCTCCGCAGCGCTGGGACCTTATCTCGGTGGCTATCTGTACTCGGTCGGAATCTCCGGCATGGTGTTCGGCCTGATCGGTGCACTGGCCGCCATCACCTGGTGGCTCGGCCCGCGGCTCCCGGCCGGCTTCCGGCTGCCTCCCCGGGTCTGGCTGTCGCTGCTCGGGTTGAACCTGTTCATCACGCTGGTGGTGCCGCAGGTCGACAAGGGCGCGCATCTCGGTGGCCTGCTGGTCGGTGCCGTCCTGGGATGGCTGATGATCCTGCGGCGGCGCGACCTTCCCGCCTCGCGGGCAGCGTGCCGCCCGACCTGGCTCGCACTCGCCGCAGTGGCTGGCTTCTGGCTGCTGGCGCTGGTCGGTGCCGTGCGTCACGTCGCTGATCCGGCGGCGCGGCTGCACGACCGTATCCTCCTGGTCGGCGCCGAGCTCGATGAAGGTCGGCTGGTGCCCGCGATCGAGAACCGGCTGGCGTATGCGGTGGCACTGCAGCCGATGGCGGGTGACGCGGCTTGGCGCGAGGCCCGCGCGTTGGCAACCCTGGCCCGCACGCGCGTGACGCAGGATTACGTCGCCGCACAGTTGCTGCCGATGATCGGAGATACGGTGGCGGTACTGGACGACCGGCTCGGCAACATCCCCGCCGCCCTGCGCGAGCAACTGCCGCTGCTCGATCTCCCCGATCCGACGATACGGATGCACATGGCTGCGTTCCTCGCGGACGCCGAGAAGGCTGGCGAGCCGGTGGAGCTCGACGGTGCCACGGCGGTGCCGAGCCTGTCGCTGCATGACAGGATGCTGCAGCTGCGCATCCCGGAGCCGCTGCCGATGGGCGGCGAGGCCGTGGCGTTGCTGCGTCAGCACGGCGTCGTCCGAGGCTACCTCGATCTGCGTCTGCCGCCCGGTGCGTCGAGTGCGACGCTGCGGCTTCCGATGAGGCGTCCTGCCGGCGGCGATGCAGGCATCGATGACTTCTGGCTGGACGGCAGCAGCACGGCGCACGTGGTGCTGTTCGAGGCCTCAGGCTGCCGTTGCTACGGCTCGGCCATCTCCGGGCACGCCTACATGCTTCCGCACAGGCAGCTGCCGAACGTCAGACGCTCCGTCCACGCGTCAGGCCCGACTGGATGACGACCGCGAGCAGCAGGAAGATCCCGCTCGCGAGGCCCTGATAGGCGGCGCTCAGCGTGCCGATCTGGTTGATGACGTTGTTGATGATGCCCAGCAGCAGCACCCCGGCGAGCGCGCCCATCATGGTGCCGACGCCGCCGGTGAGCAGCACGCCGCCGATCACCGCCGCCGCGATCGACTGCAACTCGTAGCCGTTGCCGGCCGCCGACAGCCCGCTGCTCAGGTGTGCCGCGAGCAGCGCGCCGGCGAGACCGGACAGGGCGCCGCTGAAGCAGTAGGTCATGATCTTCACGCGTTCCACCCGTATGCCGAGCATGCGCGCCGCCTCCTCGTTGCCGCCGATCGCGAACACGGCGGCGCCGAAGGCGGTGCGGTTCAGCACCAGGGCGGCGATCGCGAAGGCGGCCAGCAGGATCAGGATGAGCGCGTTGACGCCGAGGATCTGTCCGTTGGCGATGCGGCCGAAGAAGCCGGGATGGCTGATGACCATGCTCTCGCCGGCCAGCGCCACCGCGACACCCTTGAGCGCCAGCAACGCCGACAGGGTGACGATGAAGGGCGCCATACGGACGCGGGCGATGAGAAGGCCGTCCAGCAGGCCGACCAGCAGACCGACGAGGGTCGGCAGCAGCAGCGCGGCACCCCAGCCGTACGGTGCCCCGTAGGCCGCGAGCACGGTGCCGACGCTGACCATCGATCCGACCGCGAGGTCGAAGCCTCCCATGATGATGACGAAGGTCTGCCCGATGGTGACCAGGCCCAGGAAGGTGGCGGCCGTGACGATGTCCTGCAGGTTGCCGGCGTGGAGGAAGTCGGGGAACGCCAGCCCGGCGAGCAGGACCACGACCGCCAGCACCACGATCGCCCCGCGCGCCTGGATCAGCGCGATCAGCTGGGATCCGCGGGTGCGGCGGGTGCGGGGAACGGCGCGCAGGATCGCGTCCGACATCGGCTCAGCCTCCCGCGCGCTGCAGGTAGAGGGCGCCGATGATGAAGCCCGCCTTGAGGATCTGGGCGTAGGTGGAGTTCACGTTGTTCATGATGAAGCTCGCATCGAGCACCTCCAGCAGCAGCACGCCGACCACCGTGCCCACCGTCGAGACGCGGCCGCCGGAGAGCGGCGTGCCGCCGATCACCGAGGCGGCGATGGCGTCGAGCTCGAACTGCACCCCGATATAGTTCGGGTCGGCGGCGCCGAGCCGGGCGGTCGCGAACAGGCCGGCGAGCCCGGCGAGCAACCCGCTGAGGCCGTAGACGAACACCAGCGTGGCACGCACCGGCTGGCCCGCCAGGAACGCGGCGGTCCGGCTGGCTCCAGCGAAGATGGCATAGTGGCCGAGCGTCGTGCGACGCACGATGAAGGAGAACAGCACGGCGACGGCCAGTGCCACCACCGCGGTCACCGGCAGCACCGAGATGGTGGCGCCGCCGAGCCAGGGGATCGGGCCGTCGAAGGGCAGGTCGGCGCGGGCACCGCCGAGCAGCGCCTGCGCCAGACCACGCGCCGCGACCAGCAGCGAGAGGCTGGAGATCAGCGGGTCGATGCGCAGCACGGCGATCAGCAGGCCGTTGAGCAGCCCGCAGCACAGGCCGGCGCCGACGCCCAGCGCGATCGACGCGCCCTGGCCCCAGGCCAGCGTGATCCCGATCACAGACGAGCTCAGCGCCATCACCGAACCCACCGAGAGGTCGATGCCGCGGGTGCCGATCGCGAGGCTCTGGCCGAGGGCGATCAGGATCACCGGAGCGGACTCGAACAGCAGGCTGCGGATGACGCCGGGGTTGCGGAAGCCGGGCGTTATCGCGACGTCGAACAGCACCAGGGCGGCGAAGGCGATGTAGACGCTCCACAGCCAGACCCAGCCCGCGGGCAGGCGGCTGCCCGACCGCGGCGTGGCGGAGGAGCTGGGGATCTCGGTGCGGACGGCGCAGACGCACCTGTCGCGGGCGTTCACGAAGCTGGGCGTGCATCGCAGGTCCGAGCTGGTCGGCCTGCTCGACGACTCCCCCTGCGCCGTCAGGCGGCGGCGC
>CAXTOE010000081.1:0-1828 GCA_964245685.1 uncultured Acetobacteraceae bacterium
CGCCTCCGGCGCCGGCGGCCAGCACGTCAACAAGACCGAGAGTGCGGTGCGCATCACCCACCTGCCGAGCGGCATCGTGGTGGCGATGCAGGAGGAGCGCAGCCAGCACAAGAACCGCGCCAAGGCGATGAAGATCCTGCGCGCCCGGCTCTACGAGCGGCAGCGCTCGCAGCTGCACGAGACCCGCTCGGCAGACCGCAAGTCGCAGGTCGGCACCGGCGACCGCAGCGAGCGGATACGCACCTACAACTTCCCGCAGGGGCGGGTGTCGGACCACCGCATCAACCTGACGCTGCACAAGATCGACCGGGTGATGGCGGGCGAGTTCGACGAGTTCATCGACGCGCTGACCGCGGAGGAGCAGGCGGCGCTGCTCGCCGCCGACGCGTCCTGAGCCTCGCGCGAGCCTCAGGAGATCGAGGCGCGGCACAGCCCGGAGCGGGCGGCGGTGCTCTCGGCGGCGGCGGGATCGGCCGGATCGGCGAGGAAGAACCGGGTGAAGTCGGCAGCACCCAGCGCCTCGAAGCGGTGGCCGTCCGGATCGTGCAGCAGGCCGGTCGCGTTCACCTCGTGGGTCTCGATCGTGCCCTGCGCGGTGCGTATGGTGATGGCGCCGCACAGCGCGTAGCCGTACGCCTCGTGGCCGTGGCCGTCCCTGCGGTCCGGCACGGTGAGCGTCAGGTCGATCTGGCGGCGGCCGCCATCCAGCCGGAACGAGGCCACCAGCTTCTCGTCGATGTAGAGCTCGGTCGCCTCGCCGAGCTCGGGCGCCGCGCGCCCATCATGCACGGTGAAGCTCGCGGCGCGGACGAGGCCGGGCCAGGCGAGGATGGCGGTCGTGAGCAGCACGGCAGGGATCGCGGAGCGGGACATCGCGCCGCAGGATAGGATGGGATGAGGCAGCAGGACGAGAGCGCCGAGGCGACGATCGGCGAGTTGATCTCGTGGGCAGAACGATGCCTCGTCGAGGCCGGCCTGGAGTCGCCCCGCCGCGAGGCGCGGCTGCTGCTGGGTCATGCGCTCGGCCTCGAGACCGCCTCGATGCGGCTGCGCGACCGATACGGGCCGGTCGAGGCGTCGTCACGGGACGCGTTCCGCGCGTCGGTGCGCCGGCGCGCGGCGCGCGAGCCGCTCGCCCGCATCACCGGCAGGCAGGGGTTCTGGACGCTCGACCTCGCCGTGTCCGCAGCCACCCTGATCCCGCGCGCCGACAGCGAGACGCTGATCGAGAGCCTGCTGGCGCTGCGGCCGGACCGCCGGCTGCCGCTGCGGATGCTAGATCTCGGCACCGGCACCGGCTGCCTGCTGCTGGCGGCGCTGTCGGAGTACCCGCGCGGCTGGGGTATCGGCGTCGACCGCGAGGCGTCCGCCTGCGCGCTCGCCGCCGCGAACGCCGCCGCGGCCGGGCTGCGGTCGCGCTGCAGCTTCCTGTGCGGCTGCTGGACCGACGCGCTCCCGTCGGGGGGTGGCCGCTTCGACCTGGTGCTGAGCAACCCGCCCTACATCCGCACGGAGGATATCCCCGGCCTGATGCCGGAGGTCGCCCAGTTCGAGCCGCGGCCGGCGCTTGATGGCGGCGACGACGGCCTCGACGCCTACCGCGCCATCCTCTCCCGGCTCGGCGACCTGCTGGCGGCGGAAGGGGTCGCGATCATCGAGCTCGGCGCGGGCCAGCTGGAGGCGGTGCGGAGGATCGCCGACGCCGCCGGTCTGGTCACCCTCTCGGTGCAGGCCGACCTCTCCGGCGTGCCGCGCGCCCTGGCGCTGCGGTGCCTGCGGTAGAAACCATTTGGCAGCCCTGTCGCGGCGGGCTACGATCATCCTGCGC
>CAXTOE010000081.1:1838-4536 GCA_964245685.1 uncultured Acetobacteraceae bacterium
GCCCCATTCCGCCCGCTGGCGACCGGCTTGTTGGATCGTTGATCCCTCCCGGCGTGCTGGCACTTGGCTCAGGCAGGACGGTCGGCGCTTCGTTGGAAGCCGGATCTGCAGGCCAATGCCATCGTTCGGTGGATCTCGAAGTCACGGGGTGACCGCACCCCAGGGTGCCCGGACGATGCCGGGCGACGCCAATCAGGAAAGCGCTTCGACAGACTGATGAACATGAAACGTATGCGAGGCCGTAATCATCGTCCGGGAAGCGGTGGCGGTGGCGGTGGCGGCGGTAGCCCGATACGGCACCACAACGGCCAGATCCCCCTGAATCGCAACCACGTCTTCGACAGCAACGGGCCGGATCTGCGCATACGTGGCACCGCGCAGCAGCTGTTCGAGAAGTATCTGCAGCTTGGGCGCGACGCCACCAGCTCCGGCGACCGGGTGATGGCCGAGGGTTATTTCCAGCACGCCGAGCATTACTTCCGCATCCTCAACGCGATCGCCCAGGCCACGCAGCAGAGCCAGGGCGTGCAGCACGGCGGCTACCCGAACAACAACCAGCAACGTGGCCGGGTCGGCGACGAGCAGGATGGCGACGACCGAGGCACGGAAGACCCGCTGATCACCGGCAGCACGCCGCAGCCGCAGATCATCGAGCGCTCAAGTGACGACCGTCAAGGTGGGGAGCGTCAGGGCGGGGGACGCCAAGGCGGGGAGCGCCACAACTACGAGCGGCAGAACTACGAGCGCCGTCAGAACGTCGAGCGCCCGGCGGTCGACGGGCAGGGCAGCGAGACCGGTTCCGAACGGCAGGATCGGCAGGGTTTCCAGCCCCAGGCGGTCCAGCCCCAGGCAGTCCAGGCCCAGGCTCCGCCGGCGGAGGCAGTCCGGAGCGAGGCCCCGCCATATCGCGGTGAGCAGGGCGAATCCATGGAGAGCCAGCCAGCGGCGGAACGGCCCGCGGTCGAACGCGTCGTGCCGGAGAAGCCGGCCGTCGAGCCGCGTCGCGAGCGTGCTCCGCGCCAGCCGCCTGAGCGGGCACCGGTGGCCGCACCGGCTGCAGCCGCACCGGTCGCCTCGGACGTCGCGCAGCCGGAGAGCGAGTTGAGCGGCGTCGTCACCTGACGGGCCGCTGCGAGGCGACCGCCGTCGGCCCGATCATCCCGGCGGCTTGGCCGGGTCGATCAGCACCCGGGTGCGCGGCAGGGCCTCGGGGCACTCCTGCTGCAGGAACAGCAGCATCCTCTCGCGCACCTCGCAGCGCAGGTCCCAGGTCTGCGGCGCGTTCCGCGCGCTCACCAGCATGCGGATCTGCACCGTGTGCTCCATCGCGTCGCTCACCTGCAGGTTGACCACCTTGCCGTCCCAGAGCGGGCTGTCCTTGACGATCTCGAGCAGCTTGGCGCGCATCAGCTCCACCGGAACGCGGTAGTCGAGCAGGAAGAACACCGAGCCGATCAGCGAGGCTGAGTTGTGCGTCCAGTTCTGGAAGGGCTTCTCCAGGAAGTAGGAGATCGGCAGGATCATGCGCCGCCAGTCCCAGAGCCGGACCACGACGTAGGTCGAGGTGATCTCCTCGATCCAGCCCCATTCTCCCTCGACGATGACCGCATCCTCCATGCGGATCGGCTGGGTGATGGCGATCTGCACGCCGGCGATCAGGTTGGTCAGCAGCGGACGCGCCGCGAGGCCCACGATCAGGGAGGCGGCGCCGGCGGAGGCGAACAGGCTGACGCCGTACTGCCGCACCGGCGCGAAGGTCATCAGCGCCGCCGAGACGGTGACCGTGAAGATCAGGATGTCGGCGGCGCGGCGCAGGATGCCGACCTGGGTGATGTGCTTGCGGGCGAGGAGGTTGTCCTCCTCCCCGGTCTTGAACCGCGACAGGTAGCCGTCGCTCAGGATGCGCACCGCGGTGCCGGCACCCCAGCCCAGCAGCAGCACCAGCGCCACCAGCAGCGCCTGCGCCGCCGCCGAGAACCAGGCATCGGGGAGGCCCGCCGCCGGCAGCGCGGAACCCACCGCGACGATGACGATGAAGCCGCGCATCGGACGGCGCATGCCGTGCGCGAACAGCCGAACGAAGGCGGCGCGCTCCCCCGGAAAACGCAGGAACAGGCTGGTGATCACGCCGCTCAGCAGCAGCCCGAGCACCGCCACCACCAGCAACACGATGGCCGAGGCCAGCAGCGGCGGCGCCCAGGTCAGCCACTGCCGGAAGTCGACGATGAAGGTCAGCAGGTGATCGTGCATCGCGGTACTGGTACAGCCGAGCGGGTGCTCTGCAAACCGGCCAGCCGCGGTTGACTCGCCCCGGGGCTGCCGATATCTCACCGCCTCCCGGCGCGACGCATCCGTGCGGCGGCGTAGCTCAGCGGTAGAGCAGGGGAATCATAATCCCTTGGTCGGCGGTTCAAATCCGTCCGCCGCTACCAGCCGGGCCTCAGCTCTCCAGCAGCTCGGAATCCCAATACAGGTAGTCCCGCCAGCTTTCGTGCAGGTAGTTGGGCGGAAAAGCGCGGCCGTTCTCCTGCAGCTCCCAGGTCGAGGGCTGGGCGGGCACGAGGCGCGGGTGCATGTGGCATTCCCGCGGCAGCTTGCTGCCCTTGCGCAGGTTGCAGGCGCCACAGGCGGTGACGACGTTCTCCCACGTCGTGCGTCCGCCCCGGCTGCGCGGGATCACGTGGTCGAAGGTCAGGTC
>CAXTOE010000081.1:4546-9799 GCA_964245685.1 uncultured Acetobacteraceae bacterium
CAAGACGTCCGAGGGCATCGTGATCCCCCGGTCGGCGGTCTCTCCCCGGCTCGGCGACGCGAACCGCATCGGCCGGGCCGCGTTGGCTCGGGCAGGGGAGAGCAGCTCATGTCCAGGACCAGGCCGTCGATTTGGCACAGCATCGTCGGCATCGGGTTTGCCGCCGCCGGCATCAGCAAGCTGGTGGCGCTGGAGCCGCAAGAGCGGCTGTTCCAGAGCTGGGGCTGGAGCCGCAAGGACATGCAGACCATCGGCGCCTCCGAGCTGCTCGGCGCTGCCCTGATCATGACCGGTTCGACGCAGCGACTTGGGGCGGCACTGCTGTCGGCCTCGTCGCTGTGCATCTTCACCACCGAGCTGCGTCACGGCGACGACGCGCTGGTGACGCCGCGCCTGGGCATGCTGGTCGCCGCCGTCACCGGCTTCTGGCGACGCGGCGGCTGAGCCGGGGTCAGCCGGCGTCGTCGCGCAGCCGCAGACGGATGACGCCGCGCGCCGCCTCCGGCTCGACCGGCCGGCCCTTGCGCAGGACGTCGATGCGGCCCTCGCGCGCCAGCGCGAAGGCAGTCGCGCGCACGCGGTGCATCAGGCCGTGCCATTCGGGTGCCAGGGCACGGGCGACCTCGCTCGGGCAGATCGACTTGCCGGCGCCGCGCGCGATCACCTGACGCAGCAGCTCGTCGCGGATCTGGCCGTCCTCGGTGGTCATGCAGGGCTACTGCACCCTCCGGCGAGCTGCCGCAACGTCGATGTCAGGTCGGCGGCCGGCGCGGCGGGCGCGAACCACGATCCGGCGCCACCGTCACAGCCGGCCTGCAGCAGGCGACGATGCTGCAGCTCCGTCTCCACCCCTTCGGCCAGCCAGAGCAGCCCCAGCGCGTGCGCGCTCAGGCCGAGCCCGCGCAGGAAGCCGGCATCGCTGTCCTGTTCACCCAGCTCGCGCGTCAGCGCCTGGTCCAGCTTGACGCCGGAGAGCAGGCCCGCGACGCCACGCCGGCGCAGCAGGGTGAGGCTGGACACGCCGCTGCCGAACCCGCCCAGCACCACACCGACGCCGATGTCGCGCAGCGCCGCCAGCGTGTAGAGCATGTCCGCCTCGTCGGTCTTCAGGCTGTCCTCGCTGAGTTCCAGCTCCAGTCGCTCCGGCGCCAGGCCGCTCTCGCACAGGATCTCGCCGATCAGCTGCGCCAGCAGCCCGGACGCCGCCTGCGCCTCGGTGACGCGCACCGAGAGCAGCGGCGCCGCCGTCCCGGAGCAGCCGGCGGCGAACCCGCAGGCCTCGCGCAGCATCGCCCGGTCGAGCCCGACCTCGCGGAGCGGCACGAGCCCGCGACCCAGCCTCGGCCAGCTACGCATCACCGTCACCTCGAGCGCCATCGGGCTCCGGTCGGGCAGGCGGCAGCGCGGCTGGAACAGCAGCTCCGAGGCCGCGCGGGGGGCGCCGCGCTCGCGTCCGCGGGCGGGGATGAGGAGGGGTATGTCCCCGGCAAACAGTCCCAACACGTGGCGATACCCCGATTTCAGTCCGTCCGGACCAGAATGCGGGCATAATCGTCACCAACGGGTGAACGGCGACGGCCTCATCGTCGCGCCGTCCGGTCGGGGAGCCGTTTCAGCCGAGGCGCTGCTTGATCGCCTCGGTCAGGGTGCGCGTGTCGGCGGTGCCGCCGAGGTCGCGCGTGCGCACGCCGGTGGTGAGCACGACATCGTTGATCGCCGTCGTCAGCCGCTCGGCGAGGTCGTGGCGGCCGACATGCTGCAGCATGATCTCGGAGGCGAGCAGCAGGGCGAGCGGGTTGGCGATGCCCTTGCCGGCGATGTCGGGTGCCGAGCCGTGCACCGCCTCGAAGATCGCGGCGCGGTCGCCGATGTTGGCGCCGGGCGCCATGCCGAGGCCGCCGATCAGGCCGGCGATCAGGTCGGACAGGATGTCGCCGAACAGGTTGGTGGTGACGATCACGTCGTACTGCCACGGATCGAGCACGAGCTGCATCGCGCAGGCATCGACGATGCGGTCGTTCATCTCGACGCGCCCCTCGTACTCGGCGGCGATCTCGCGGCCGACGTCCAGGAACAGGCCGGTGAGCGCCTTGAGGATGTTGGCCTTGTGCACGATCGTCACCTTCTTGCGGCCGTTGCGGACCGCGTAGTCGAAGGCGTAGCGCACGATGCGGCGGCATTCCGTGCGGGTGTTGAAGCCCGAGGCGATCGCCACCGCCCTTGGATCCTGCCCGATCGGCAGGTAGTGCTCCATCGCGGCGTAGAAGCCCTCCAGGTTCTCCCGGATCAGCACGATGTCGATCGCCTCGTAGCGGCCGCCGGGCACCAGGGTGCGCGCCGGACGCAGGTTGGCGTAGAGCTCGAATTCCTGACGCAGCGTCACGTTGATCGAACGGAAGCCGCCGCCGACCGGGGTCGCCAGCGGACCCTTCAGCGCCAGCCCGGTGCGTCGGATGCTCTCGATGGTCTTCGCCGGCAGCGGGTCGTGGGAGTCCGCGAGTGCCGCCACGCCGGCGAGCTGGGTGTCCCACTCGAACGGCGCGCCGAGGGCGTCGAGGATGTCGGTGACGGCGGCCACGATCTCCGGCCCGATGCCGTCGCCCGGGATCAGCGTCGCCGGGATCCTGCTGCCGGTGTGGCTCATCGCGTCGCTCCTGGAATGGTCGTGGACGGGATCGCGAGCGGGGCGCAGGCGCGGTTCAGCCACCCGCGCGGCTCGTCCTCGAGCGCCGGCCCGATCTCGTCGCGCACGCGCGCATGGTAGGCGTCGACCCACTCGCGTTCCGCCGCACTCAGCAGCAGCGGCTCGATCAGCCTGCGCTCGAACGGCGCCAGCGTCAGGGTCTCGAAACACAGGAACGGCTTGACCGCATCGGGGAACGCCGCCTCGCGCACCAGCAGCAGGTTCTCCAGCCTTATGCCGTAGGCGCCGGTGCGGTAGTAGCCGGGCTCGTCGGACAGGATCATGCCGGCCTCGACCGGCACCGGCTGCGCGCGCGGATGGATGCTGCACGGGCCCTCGTGCACCGACAGGTAGCTGCCGATGCCGTGACCGGTGCCGTGATCGTAGTCGAGCCCGGCCTGCCACAGCGCCGCGCGCGCTAGCGCGTCCAGGCGCGGACCGGTGGTGCCGGCCGGAAAGGCGGCGGCGGCGATCGCGACGTGGCCGCTCAGCACACGGGTGAAGTGGTCCCGCAGCGGCTCGGGCGGCGCGCCGGGGCCGGTCCAGACGGTGCGGGTGACGTCGGTGGTGCCGTCCGGATACTGGCCGCCGCTGTCGATCAGGAACACCTCGGCCGGCCGCAGCACGCGGTCGCTCTCGGGGGTCACCCGGTAGTGGATGATGGCGCCGTTCGGTCCGGAGCCCGCGATCGCGGGGAAGCTCTCGCCGCGATACAGCGGCGAGGCAGCGCGGAACCGGTCGAGCTTCGCCACCGCCTGGCTCTCGCGGCTGCCCGCGCCGTGGCCGTCCAGCCAGTGCAGGAAGCGGCACAGGGCGATGCCGTCGCGGTGATGCGCCGTGCGCGCACCCTGCTGCTCGACAGGGTTCTTGCGCGCCTTGGGCAGCAGGCAGGGATCCGGTGCGGCGCTGAGGGTGGCACCAGCCTCGGCGAGGCGCTGGGCGAACCAGGCGGCGCTGCCGCCGGGATCGAGCCGTACGGTGCGGCCGCCGAGCCCGGCGAGGACGCCGGCCAGCGCGTCGGGCGGCTCGAGCTGCACCGCGTTGCCCAGCCACTGCCTGGTCTGCGGCGCGATCTTGCGCGGGTCCATGAACAGGGTGACGCTCTCGTCGTCGCGCAGCAGCGCGAAGCCGAGCGCCACCGGGGTGAACGGCACGTCGCCGCCGCGCAGGTTGAGCAGCCAGGCGATCGAGGCCGGATCGGTCAGCACCACGCCGTGCTCGCCGCGGGCGCGCAGGATGGCGGCGATCTCGGCCCGCTTCTCCGCCCCCTCGCGTCCGGCATGATCCAGCGCGTGCGGCAGCGCAGGTTGCAGCGGCGCCGGCGGACGGTCGTCCCAGATCCCGTCGATCGGGTTGGCGGCCAGCGGCACCAGCGTGATCCCGGGCCTGGCGAACCGCGCCAGCTGGTCCTGGCTGAGCAGCCAGGGATCGTAGCCGATCGAGGCCCGACGCCCGTCGAAGCGGGCGGCGAGCCACTCCTCCGGCGGCGTGTCGATCAGGTGCTGTCGGCTCCACAGGGTCGCATCGGTCTGGGCGGCGAGCTGCAGCACGTAGCGTCCGTCGGAGAACACCGCCGCCTGGTCGTGCAGCACGACCGCGACTCCGGCGCTGCCGGTGAAGCCGGTCAGCCAGGCGAGGCGCTCGGAGCCCGCCGCCACGGTCTCGCCGAGATGCTCGTCGCCGCGCGGCAGGATGAAGCCGTCGAGACCGGCCCGGTCCAGCGCCGCGCGCAGCCGCTCCAGCTTACCGGCAGGCTGCAGATCCGCAGGCTTCCCATCCATACCGTCGACCCTCGGAGGCTACCGACCGGGGTCTGGAGCCTGCGGCCCCGCCGGGTCAAGGGCAAAGCCCGCGCCGTCGAGCCGCTTCTGCATGAACAGCAGGTCGAGCCAGCGGTCGAACTTGCGTCCGACCTGCAGCAGCAACGCCGAGCGGGTGAAACCGGCGCGCTCGTGCAGCGCGATCGAGGCGAGGTTCTGCGCCTCGATGCCGCCGATCATCACGTGCATGCCGCCACGCGTCGCCGCCTCCAGCAGTGCCTGCAGCAGCGCCCGTCCGACGCCCGCACCGCGCGCCTCCGCGTCGACGTAGAGCGAATGCTCGACCGTGCGGGCGTAGCCCTCGTGCGGCCGGAACCGGCCGTAGGAGCCGAAGCCGACCACGGCCCGGGTTTGCTCGAAGGCGCGCTCGGCGACCAGCACCGGGAAGCCGTCGGCGAGGCGCTCGGCCATCCAGTCGCCGCGCGCGCGCAGGGTCGTGGGCGTGATCGTCCACAGCGCCGTGCTGGTGCGGATGGCGTCGTTGGTGATCGCCAGGATCGCCGGCAGGTCCGCCTCCGTCGCCGGGCGGACGACGAGGCTCATGAGCGGGCTGGCTTGCGCAGGATCAGCGTGACCCACTCGCCCTCCCGCAGCACCCGCTCCAGGGTCAGGCCCTGCCGACGATGCGCCGCCAGCACCATGCGCAGCTGGCTCGCCAGCAGCCCGGCGAGGATGGCGGTGCCGCCGGGCAGCAGCCGGCGCGCCAGGGCGGGCGCCATACGGCACAGCGGACGCGCGAGGATGTTGGCG
>CAXTOE010000082.1:0-9732 GCA_964245685.1 uncultured Acetobacteraceae bacterium
GCCCTGGAGGGTCACGCACCCGCCGATCTGCCCGCGGCGACCCCGGCGGCGCCGCCGGGGTCTCACGCCCCGCACGGCAGCGACGGCGCGCCGGGCGGCCCACCCGCCGGCGCCTAGCCCTCCGGAGGGTCGCCGCGGCCGCACCGGGAGGCGCCGTCGCGGCGCATTTTGATGCTGCTTGCGGAGCTCGCGCGGCATCCATAGGCTGCCAGATGGGGCGCTGCCCCCGGGTGGACGCGCCCTGCGAGTGTCGGAGTCGCAGGGCCATGCCCGTCACGCAGACGTTGGGGCCCGGTGCATGCCGGGCCGTCCTCCATACTCGGGGAGCCCCGCATGCCTGCTCTGACGATTGAGACCCCCCAGACTGCTGCCAACCCGCTCGACCTGATGGAGCAGATCGTCGGCGGCTACGAATGGGCCTTCGACCGCCGCACCGACACCGAGATGGCAGCGGAGGCACCCGGGAAATGGTGCGATTACGGATTGTATTTCTCCTGGTCGCGCGAGATCAGCGCCATGCATTTCACCTGCGCCTTTGACCTGAAGGTGCCGCCGCAGCAGCGGCGCGCGCTGTTCGAGCTGCTCGCCCTGGCCAACGAGCGACTCTGGATCGGTCATTTCGGCATGGATCCGGACGATGGCATGCCGCTGTTCCGCCACTCGGTGCTGCTGCGCGGCGCGCCGGGCGCGTCTGCGGAGAGCCTGGAGGACATGGTCGACATCGCCATCACCGAGTGCGAGCGCTTCTATCCGGCGTTCCAGTTCGTGCTCTGGGGCGGCAAGAGCCCGACCGAGGCACTGGAAGCGGCGATGTTGGAATGTGCCGGCGAAGCCTGACGCCTGATCGTCATGTCTGATCCTCATGTCTGATGCTGGGATCCCGCCGGTGCTGCTGCTCGGCGGCGGCCGGATGGGTGCGGCACTGCTGCGCGGCTGGCAGGATCAGGGACTGGGGCCGTCCGTCGTGATCGATCCGGCGCCGGTCCACGTGGAGGCGCCGCACCTGCGCATCGACGCGGCGGACCGATTGCCGGACGATTTCCGGCCGTCGGTGATCGTGCTCGCGGTTAAGCCGCAGGTGGCCGACACGGCACTGCCCGCGGTCGCGCACCTGGCCGGAACGGCGGTGGTGCTGTCGATCATGGCCGGACGCACGCTCGCCGGGCTGTCCGCGCAGTTCCCCGACCACACGCCGATCGTGCGCGCGATGCCCAACCTGCCGGCGGCGATCGGCCAGGGCATCACCGTCGCCTGCGCCGGCGCAGAGGCCTCGGACGCGCAGCGCGCGCTGTGCGACCGGCTGCTGCGCGCCGTCGGCGAGGTCGCCTGGGTCGAGGACGAGGCGCTGCTCGACCCGGTGACGGCGATCTCCGGCGGCGGCCCGGCCTACGTGTTCCTGCTGGCCGAACTGCTCGAGGCTGCAGGACGCGAGCAGGGCCTGGCACCGGCCCTGGCACGACAGCTGGCACGGCGCACGGTGAGCGGCGCCGGGGCCCTGCTGGCGGCGAGCCCGGCGGACGAGTCCGACGCGCTGCGCCGCGCCGTCACTAGTCCTGGCGGCACCACCGAGCAGGCGCTGGCGGTGCTGATGCAGCAGGCGGCGTGGCCGCAGAACATCCGGGCCGGCATCGAGGCTGCCACGCAACGCTCGCGCGCCCTGGCACGTTGATGTGCTCGCGGGTCCGGCGCGGACCTTAGCGGGTCGCCCGCCAGCGTGCCGCACGCGATGGTCGTGGCGGCGCAGCCCGCGCTTGCGACAGATCCCTTCCTCGCCCTGGAGCCCGAAGCATGGATGACGAGCAGTTCGACGCGGCGCTGGTCGGCATGGCGATGACGCAGGCTGAGGCCCTGGGCTGGTCGCGGATGACGGTGGTCGACGCTGCCCGCGAGGCCGGCCTGCCGCGGGAGCGGGCGCGCGAGCGGTTCCCGGTGCGCGCCTGCGTGCTGACCAAGGTGGGCCTGCAGGCCGATCAGGCGGCGCTGGCCGGAGAGACGATTACCGGCACCGTGCGCGAGAGGCTGTTCGACGCGCTGATGCGTCGCTTCGACGTGCTGCAGCAGCATCGCGGCGGCGTACGCGCCTTGCTTCGTAGCCTGCCGCTGGATCCGGCGCTTGCCCTGATGCTGGCGGGCGAGACCGGACGCAGCATGGCCTGGATGGCGCAGGCCGCCGGCCTCGGCACCGACGGCTTCGCCGGCGCGCTGCGTGTCGCGGGCCTCGTCGGGGTGTGGATGCAGACGCTTCGCGCCTGGGAGCGCGACGACAGCCCGGACCTGTCCGGCACCATGGCCGCGCTGGACCGTGCGCTCGACCGTGCGGAGTCGTTCGGGCGCATGCTCGGCGGCAACGTGGTGCCGGTGGAAGACGTGCCCCCCGAGGCGCCGACGCCGGCGCTGATCTCGCCCGAGATCTGACCGGCACGACCGCTGGTCGAGCGGGCGGGGCTTGCCGTGCCTGCCTGCGCCGACCTATCAAGAGCCGCGACGGACCGGCCGATGGGGCGTAGCCAAGCGGTAAGGCAGCGGATTTTGATTCCGCCACGCGGAGGTTCGAATCCTCCCGCCCCAGCCGCCCGCCTCAGCCTCTCCGGTTGAGCCGGATCCGGACCGATAATGAATTCGTGCAAGTAACGAGAGGCCTGCCGTGTCCGGACGGTTCCGGCCGGCAGGCCCCTGCGGATCAGACCGCCTTCTTGAGGTTCGGACTGGCCTTGAAACGTACGGTCTTGCCGGCCTTCACCTTCACCGGCTCGCCGGTGCGCGGGTTCAACGCCTTTCGTGCCTTGGTCTTGCGGACCGTGAAGGTGCCGAAGGACGGCAGGGTAAAGCCGCCTTCCTTCTTCAGCTCGCGCACGATCGCCCCGATCAGGTCGCTTGCAGCCTGGTTGGCGGCGACGCCGGTGCAGTCGATGGAGTCCTGAAGGACGCCGGCAATGAAAGCCTTGCTCATGAAAAATGCCTACTCCTACTCGTGGCAGCGGGAACTGCATCCGAATCGAGAGATCCGAAGTAACCCGCACAACAAAGCTGTCTACAGCCGAAAAAACCGCGTGACCAGCAGGAAGTTCCAATCATGAACAAACTGCAAGATGAGATCAGCAAGAGCGCGTCCTATCGGCAACAGGTGGCATAGGCTCTGCATTTTCGAATAGGCTGCGCGCGATGAAGCAACCGATCGTGCGACGCGGCGTCTGCCTGTTCGCGCATTACGCGCCGGATCGCCGATTATCCAGCTCCGTCCTGCACTACCTCGCGCAGCTCAGGCGATGCGGCTATGTCGTGCATCTCGCGCTGTCCGGGATGGAGCGGCTTGCGGTCGAGGATCGCGACATCCTCGACCGCCTCGGCGTCGCCGCCTACCCGCGGGCGAATGCGGGTCTCGATTTCGGCGCCTGGCAGCACCTGCTTCGCGCCGGTTGCGCGCACGGCGCGGACAGCGTGCTGCTCGCCAACGACAGCGTATTCGGCCCGCTGCGCGAGCTGGCGCCGATCGTGCACGCGATGCAGACGCGAGGCCACGACGCCTGGGGCATGGTCGAGTCTCACGAAGTATCCTGGCATCTCCAGTCCTGGTTCCTCTGCATGAGCCGTGAGGCGCTGGCTCGTCCGGCGATCGCGCGCGTGCTCGACCTGCCGTTCGCGCAGATGAGCAAGGCGGAGATCATCCTGCACGGCGAGATCGGGCTGGGCACCGCGATCCTTGCCGAAGGCCTGTCATGGGGTGCCTGCCTGCCGGACCGGCGTGCCGGGCTGCGCCGCTTGGTCGCTGTCAATCCCATGCACGTCGACTGGATCACGGCACTTCGCTGCGGCAGGGTACCGTTCATCAAGGTGGAACTGCTGCGCGACAATCCGGCGCGCATCCCGTGGCTGACCATCTGGCCGAAAATGCTGCGTCGCTATGGAGAGTTTCCGGAAGCCTGGATTAACGAGCGTATAACTACAGCGCGACGTGGGCGCTCGGGAAGCAGGCTGCGCATGCGCCTGCTCTACCTGCTGCTGACGCGCGACCGCATGGCTGCCCTGCGCGCCGTGCTCAACGGCTGAGACGCGATCAGGCGAAACCGCATCATGCGCGCGACGGCGTGGCGGCGGCGCGCAGCACGGCGTGCAACGCCTCGGTCTGCGCGTCGTGATCGGCCAGCGCGTCGCGATGCGGGTTGGCGTAGCCGTCCAGCATCGCAGGCGCCAGCAGGATCTCCCCGATCGCCGAGATCAGGCCGTCGGAGCGCCCGTCGAGCGGGATCAGGCGTCCGTTGACGCCGTCGACGATGTCGTCCGCCTGGCCGCCGGGCGCGGTGGCCACCACCCAGACGTCGCGGGCCAGCGCCTCGCGCACGGTCAGGCCGTAGCTCTCCTTCCACTGCGAGGGGAACAGCAGGACGTCGATGCGGTCGAAGAACTCGTCCAGTCCGTCCTGTCCGTACGCCGGGATCACCTCGATGCGCCCGGAGACGCGCCAGTCCGAGACGTCGATCGAGCTGAAGCCGAGATTGAGCGTGTTGTCGACCAGCACGAGTTCCCATTCCCCGGACGTCAGGCTCTCGAAGGCGACGCGAAGCAGGTGGAAGCCCTTGATCGGCTCGTTGCCGCCGACGAAGCCGAAGCGCGGCCGCGCGCCGGGCTCGCGCGCCGCGTGCGGCCTCGACGGGACGCCGATGCCGTTGCGGCTGACGCCGACCGAGGCGGGTGCCACGCCGTTGGCGAGGTATAGCCCGCGATGCGTCTCGCTCGGGCAGAGCAGGTGTGCGGCACCGTGCAGCACCTGATGCAGGATCGCGGCACGCGCCTCGAGATGGCGCGCGCCCGGCACGCAGGCCTGGCACACCCGCTGGTCGATGCGCGTCTGGAAGCAGTAGCGGCCGTCGCCGCGCACCATGAACTGCCGGTCGCACAGCCACCAGGCGTCGTGCAGGGTGATGACGTAGGGGATGCCGCGCTCCTGGCACAGCCGCAGGATGCCGGCACCGAAGCCCTGGATGGAGTGCGCGTGCACCACGTCCGGCCGCACCGCGTCGAGCACCGCCGCGAAGTGCCGCACCGCGGCCGGATTGTCGAACCCCGCCACATGGTCGCCGGCCGGCGGCAGCGGGGCCGCGAACACCGTCATGCCCTGCCAGTCGTAGCGCAGCAGCGCCTGCTCGCGGTCCTCGACCTCGCCGTGCGAGGTGAAGACGGCGATCTCGACATCGTCGCGAGCCTGCAGGCGGCGCGCCAGCTGCTCGGCGACGATGGTGGCGCCGCCGAAGCTGCGCGGCCAGAAGAACACGTTGGCGATCAGCACGCGCAGCCTGGCCGGCCGATGCGGATCCTCCGGCGGCTCGGCGGCGCCGAACAGCGGCAGCACCTGCTCGGCGGCGATACGCGCCGGCGCGTAGCGCTCCACGACGTCCTGCAGCGCCTGGCGGCCGAGCCGCGCCCGCAGCGCCGGGTCGCGGATCAGCCGGTCCAGCGCCTGCTCCCAGTCGGCCTCGTTTTCGGCGAGCAGGCCGTTGCGGTCGTGGACCACGACGTCGCGGAAGGCGGCACGCGGCGAGCAGACGCTCGGCATCTCCAGGATCGCGGCTTCCTGATACTTGATGTTGCTCTTGGCGTCGTTGAACAGCGTCGCTTCCAGCGGCGCGATGGCGATGTCGGCTTCGCTGAGCAGCCGGAGGTAGGCGACGTAGTTGGTCCCGGCGAGACGTTCGATGCGGCCGCCGAAGCGCTTCATCGACTCCGGCAGGTTCAGGTCGCCGATGATGCGCAGGCGCAGCGCCGGATGCGTCCGCAGCAGGCGCTCGATCGCCGGCGCCGCCACCGCGAAGTCCGCGTCGTGGGTCTTGGTGCCGGAACCGTAGACGATCGTTGCGCTTCCTGGCATCGCGGCGCCTGCGTTGCTGGCCTGCTCGCGGCGTAGCGCGCGGGCCACGGAGAGCGTCTCGTCGTCCAGCGCGTTCTCGATGCACGCCACCTCGGCGACGCCGGCCTCGCGCATGCAGCGTGCCAGCACCTCGGTCGAGGTGATGCCGCGGCCGCAGGCCAGCATGGCCTCGCGGTACAGCCGCACCCCGGCCAGCACCTCGTCGCGCAGCCTGGAGGGAAGGGTCGCGAGGTTGGCGTTGCGCCGGTATAGCGGCTCGTCGAAGATCAGGTCGTCGACCTCCCAGGCCGGCTGCAGGCCGAGGCGACGCGCCTCGCCGATCAGGCCGAGCACGCTGGGACGCGCCGGCACCCGGTAGAACACGACGTGGCTGCAGCATTGCAGCGCCGACAAGGCGGCGACCGTCTCGTGCCAATCCACCACCGCGCACGGCCAGCCGAGCCGGCGGAGATGCTCCTGCTTCTGCCAGACCCGGTACTTCGCGCACTGCGGCACGCTGAGCTCGGCCACGATCAGCACCGAGCGGCGCAGGCAGGCGGCGTCCGTGGCGGCGGTCCAGGGTGCCGCGGAGGGGCCCGGCCGGAAGCGCGGCCGCTCGCGGCGGAACCGGTTGATGACGTGGTGACGCAGCCGGATCGCCACCCGCTTGCGCAGCCCGCACGCGCCTTCGGTCTCGGCGATGTCGCCGATGCGCCGTCCGATGTCGCGCAGCATCAGCCCGGCCGGCAGGCGTCCGGCGGCGAGCGAGCGAACCACGCGGATCGGGCCGGTGACGCGCCAGGAGGCCGAGCGCTCCAGCCCCTCGACGCGAAGCACGCGCTCCTCGAGGCTCGCCTGGAGCGAGGCGATCCGCATCTCCTGGAGGCGCAGGCTGTGCCGGTAACTGTCGAGCAGCGTCGCCGCCTCGCTCAAGGGTGCGCCCGCGACATCGTGCTCGGGCGACGGATCCTGATCCTCCGGCATCCTTCCCCGCCCCCGGTGCAGGCCGGGCACGGATGCACAGGCGGCCGATCGTCCAGACAGCCGGACCCTAGAGGGTCCGACGGCGCCAGGATAGGGGTGGCCGCGGGCAGGAACCCGTTTGGAAGCCGATCAGGTGGAGAAGAACTGGCTGCTCTTCGCCTGCAGTTCCGCGGCGGTCAGGTTGCTGAAGGTGATGGTGGTGTTGTCGCTCAGCGAGATCACCGACCCGCCCTGCGCGTTGTCGGTGGCGTTGGCGAGCGCCGTCTGCACCGCGCCGGCGCCGTAGCCGAACAGGCCGACCATGTTGCCGGCCGAGCTGCCGAAGTCGGTGATCGTCGCCTGGCCGCCGACGCCGTCGGTGAACAGGAACATGTTCGCACCCGCGCCGCCGGTCATCGAGGTGGCGCCCGAGCCCGCGGTCAGCGAGTCCGCACCGGCGCCGCCCAGCAGGTCGGCCTGGCTGGAGTTGCCGAACAGGTCGAGGGTGTTGGTGGAGCCGGAGCCGTTCAGCGTCTCGTTGCCGGTCGCGGCGATCAGGTAGCTGAGGCCCGACGAGCCGGAATAGACGATGTTGGCGTTGCTCGCGCCGAACACGGTAGCCGAGCTGCCGCCGTTGATGGTGCCGCTGAGGCCTGGGTTGGCGATGAAGGACAGCGCTCCGGTGCCGGTCTCGTTGACCACCGTGCCGTTGCCGCCGAACACTGTCGTGTTGCCCGACGCCGTGATGGTGTCGCTGGTGCCGCCGATCACGGTGCTGGGCCCGGACAGGTAGTAGGAGCCGGAGCTGCCGTCGAACAGGATGGTGGGGCCGCTGCCGCCGGCGAAGGTGTTGTCGGCGCCGCTGTCGGCCAGCAGCAGCGAGCCGGAGCTGCCGTACACCGTGCTCGACGAACCGGTCAGGGCGATCGTGTCGTTGCCGCTGCCGGCGATGATGCTGTCGGTCCCGCTGGAGAAGATGGTGTCGTTGCCGGTGCCGGCGAAGATCAGGTTCTGGCCGCCGTCGGTGTAGACCAGGTTGTTGCCGCTGTTGCCGAAGACGCTGTCGTTTCCGTCGGTCGTCGCGATGACGTAGTTGCCGCCGCCGGTGCTGAGGCCCTCGAACACGTTGTTGCCGCCGCCGCCCACGAACAGGCCGCCGCCGGCGCCGCCCATCAGGGTCGTGCCGCCGGTGCTGGCCAGCACGCTGGCGGCGGACCCGATCGCGGACTGGTTGATCACCACGCCGCCTGCCGCGTTGTTGGTCAGGTAGCTGTAGCCGGTCGGGAAGGTGTAGCTGCCGGAGCCGTGCACCACGCCTTCGCCGACCTGGCCGCCGGTCACCGAAGGCGGCGCCGATCCCGGGATCAGGTTCTGCATGAACAGGTCGCCGCGCGAGGCCAGGCCGTTCACTGCGTTCGCGTAGGCCTGGGCCAGCGAGAACGCGACACCGCCGTTGACCGTGACCGGGATGAAAGTCCCTGATGCGCCGACGACTGTGACTACGGCCATGCTCGATCCCTCATCCTGCGACGCGATGGTCTTGAGAACAGTCACGGCCGCCGACCGCGTGCCCGGCAGATCTATCAGATTGTTCTTTTGCAGCGCAACGTCATTTCTTGCCTATCAGGCTGATTACAAGGTTCAAGAAGATAAAGCCGGCAAAAAAACGAGACGGCACCACGAGATTATCTCGTTTGATGAGATGTTTACATCGGCGACCTGGCGTCCCACCTGGACGCGTCGCGACCTGGCCGACTGCCCTTGCGTGACGCGGCGTGTTGCAGCAAAGGCTGTGCGGTGATCGAGCCGAGGGGATCAGCGATGCTTGAGCCAGGGGATCCGCTCGGCGCCCTCATCGACCCGGCGCTGGAGCCGCTGTTCCAGCGTCCGAGCCGGCTGGGGCCGGACAGCGCGTGGTATGGGCACCTGCCGTTCGCGAGCTGGATCATGCGCGCGGCACGCCCCTCGGTGTTCGTCGAGCTCGGCACCCATGCCGGCATCTCCTATACCGGCTTCTGCGAGGCGGTGCTGTCGTGCCACCTGCCGACCCGCTGCGTCGCGATCGACAGCTGGCAGGGCGACGAGCACGCGGGCTTCTACGGCGAGTCCGTCTACCAGGAGTTCTCCCGCTTCCACGACCAGCGCTTCGGCGCCTTCTCCCGCCTGCTGCGCTGCCGGTTCGACCAGGCGCTGGAGCGGTTCCCGGACGCCCATCCCGAGGAGGGCCGCGACCAGCATCGCGACGGTGGCATCGACCTGCTGCACATCGACGGCCGCCACCTGCTCTCCGACATCACCGAGGACTTCCGGAGCTGGCTGCCCAAGCTGTCGCGGCGCGCCGTGGTGCTGCTGCACGACACCAACGTGCGCGAGCGCGACTTCGGCGTCTGGCGGTTCTGGGAGACGCTGCGGGACGCCTATCCATCCTTCGAGTTCCTGCACGCGCACGGGCTGGGCGTGCTGGCAGTCGGCACGGAGGCGCCCGAGGCGGTGCTGGCGCTGTGCCGGCTCGGCGGCAAGGCGGCCGGCCTGCTGCGCGAGAGGTTCGCGCTCGCCGGCGAGCGCTGGGAGAAGGAATACGCGCTGACCCACCGCGACCGGCACGTGGCGCACCTGCTCGCCCAGCAGGTCGACGGGAGCGCATTGCGCACGCAGGTCGAGAGCTTTGCCGGCGAGCGGGCCGCGCTCTCGGACAAGCTGGTGCAGGCCGACGCGTTCCTGCGCGCCCAGGCGGTCGAGCTGGGTCTGGCACGGAGCGCGCTGGCCGATGCCCGCGCCGCCCACCACGCCGCGACCCAGCAGGGCAGCGCGCTGGCGCTCCTCGCCGAGAGCGAGGCGGAAGCGGCGCGCGTGCTGGAAGCCGAGCGCGACCAGGCGCGGGCGGCGCTTGTCGCGCAGGCGCGCGAGACGCAGGAGCAGCTGCGGGC
>CAXTOE010000083.1:0-9722 GCA_964245685.1 uncultured Acetobacteraceae bacterium
GCTCCATGGCCGGGGGCCAGCTCCGCAAGCGCCGCCGCCGCCTCGTCGTCCCAGTCCGCCGGCAGCGTGACCGGACGCGTCGCCGCGTCCGGATCGGCGCCCGCGGCCACCCGGCGCATGCGTACCCCGTTCCAGTGCGCGGTGATGCGCGACCCGCTGCCGCGCGCGGCGCGGCGGGGACGCTCGGGATGGCTGGTCGCAACGGTCGGGGCTTCCATACCGGCCATGCTACGCGCCGGCCGACGCGATCCCAAGCTGTATGTTGATGTCCGAGCGGTGGAAGTGCCACAGCATGTTGTGGATATCCGGGATAACTCCGGAACAGCCGGATCCCGGCGAGCCCGGATGGACCGGTCTCGCGGGGATGCGTATATCTCTCGCCATGACCAGCATCGGCACGCGCCTGTTCACCATGCTCAGGGGACGACTGATCGGGACCGATCCCGATGGGCGCAGCTACTACCAGGAGCGACGCGTGAGCCGCGTCGGCGGCCGTCGGGTGCGCCGCTGGGTGATCTACCGACCCGGCGAGGACCCGTCGGCGGTGCCGGCCGAGTGGTGGAACTGGCTGCACCATGCCGACGACGCGCCGCTGCCGGTCGCCGTGCGTCAGCCTTGGCAGCTGCCGTTCCAGCCCAACCGCACCGGCGATCCGGAGGGCTACCGGCCGCCCGGCAGCGACTATCTCGGCGGTCGGCGGCGGCCCTCCCGCGGCGACTACGAATCCTGGTCTCCCGACGCGTGAGCGACGTCGCTTCTGCCAGGCCACCGGGTGGCGCGCGCCGGCATGACCCGGTCGAGTTGCTGGCCGGCATCGTGGTGCTGGCGCTGCTCGCGGCGCTGATCGTCGGCGCCGTGCTCGGCAACGGCCGCCGCAGCCAGACCGGCACCGTCCTGACGGCGCAGTTCGACCATATCGACGGGCTCGATGTCGGCGCCGACGTGCGCATGGCCGGCGTCACCGTCGGCCAGGTGCTGCGCGAGACCGTCAACCCGAAGGACTACCAGGCGATCGTCACCCTGACCGTGCGTCCGGACATCAGGCTGCCGACCGACAGCTCGGCGGTGGTCACCTCGGACAGCCTGCTCGGCGGCAAGTACCTGGCCCTGGCGCCGGGTGGCGCGGACAGCGTGCTGCCGCCCGGCGGCCGCATCACCCAGACGCAGGGCGCCATCAGCCTCGAGCAGCTGCTCAGCAAGTTCATCTTCACGGTCACGGACTCGATGACCAAGAAGCAGCCGGCATCGGCCGCATCGGGGACGCTGCAGGAGCCCCCGAAGCCGCCCGCCGGAGCGGCCCCGGGCGCGCCATGACCGCGCCATGACTGCGCGTTGGCCGCAACCGGACGGCACGCCGATCGCCTGCCGCGAGAAGCTCCGCGTGCTGGAAGAGAACCACGCCGAGCTGCAGTCGGTGCTGCGCGACGCCTTCGAGGACGCCGTGCTGATGGGTGTGGACGGCGCGGTCATGCGGCGGATGCTGGTGGCGATGGTGGAGTCGCTGGAGATGCCGGGCGCCTCCCGCGAGGCGGGCAGGTCGTCCGCGGCATGAGGTGGCCGGATCGGGCGGCATGGCTCCTGGCACTGCCGCTCTGGAGCGGCGCGGCGGCGGCGGCGGAGCCGGTCACGCCGCCGGCGATGTATCCGCCTGAGACCTGGCAGGGTCGGTCGGCGGCGATCGTGCGCGTGCTCGACAAGCTCGACGCGCACGTCGAGACCCTGACCATCCCGGTCGGCCAGAGCGGCAGCTACAAGAGCCTCGGCATCGCGATCCGCAGGTGCCTGCAGCATCCGCCGGGACTGCCGCCGGACTCCGCCGCGGTGCTCAGCGTGCGCGACGCCAACGCCGCCGCCACGCCGTTCGAGGGCTGGATGTTCTCGGCCGAGCCGTTCGTGGCCGTGTTCGAGAGCCCGGTCTACGGCGTCCAGCTGGTCTCCTGCGGCGGCAGCGACGCCGCACCGGCGGCTCCGCCGCTGCCGCCGCCGGTCGCCGTCAGGCCCGCTGAGGGCGACCCCACGGCGATACCCCCCGACGAACCCGCACCCGACGCCGAACCGAGCCCGGTCTATCCTTCCGGTGCGCCGCCGCCGCCGGACGCGGCGCCCCCCGCCTGAGGCACGATGCAACCGTGCCGCTACACGATGGTTCTCCAGCCATGACGCAGCAGCCCGCCCGCGCCGTCCGTCCGCCGCTGCCCGGGCCCAGCGAGGCAGCCTTCCTGCTGGATTTCGACGGCACCCTGGTCGACATCGCCCCGGCACCCGAGCTGGTGCAGGTGCCTCCCGACCTCGCGCGGACGCTGCGGCGCCTGCGTGAGCGCTGCGGCGACGCGCTCGCCCTGGTCACCGGCCGGCCGATCACGCAGATCGACGCCTTCCTGCCCGACGTGCCGTTCGCCGTCGCCGGCGAGCACGGCATCGCGATACGCCACGCAGCTGGAGCACCGGTGCAGCGGCCGGAGCTGCCGCCGGTGCCGCCGCAGTGGCTCGATGCCGCCGAGGCGCTCGCGGCCGGCCACGAGGGCGTGCGCGTCGAGCGCAAGGCCACCGGCTTCGTGCTGCATTTCCGCGCCAACCCGTCGGCCGGCGCCGTGCTGAAGCAGGCGGCGGACGCCCTGGTCGCGGGCTCCGCCGGACGCTTCCACGTGCAGTCGGCGAAGATGGCCTGGGAGATCCGGCCGTCGGGCATCGACAAGGGAACCGCGGTGCGCGCGCTGATGCGGCAGGCTCCGTTCGCGGGCAGGCGGCCGGTATTCCTGGGCGACGACGTCACCGACGAGGACGGCATCGCCGCCGCGATCGCGCTCGGAGGCACCGGCTACCGGATCCCCAGCGACTTCGTGGATCCCGAGGCGGTGCGGCGCTGGCTGGGCGTGCTGGCAGACGGCGAGGCGCAGGCGTGGGCCGCCTAGTCGTCGTCTCCAACCGCGTGCCCGCGCCGCGCGAGCGCGGCCATCCGGCGGGAGGCCTGACCGTCGGCCTGAAGGACGCGATACGCGGCCAGCCGACGCTCTGGTTCGGCTGGTCGGGGCAGGTCGGCGCCGGCGGCGAGGCCGACCCGAAGCCCAACTCCAGCACGCAGGCGGGAGTGACGTACGCCACCATCGACCTGACGCCGGCGCAGAATCGCGGCTTCTACGAGGGCTTCTCCAACCGCATCCTGTGGCCGCTGTGCCACTACCGCATGGGGCTGGTCGAGTACAGCCGCTCCGACCTCGAGACCTACCTCTCGGTCAACGCGCTGTTCGCCCGCTGCCTGCTGCCGTTGCTGCGTCCGGACGACGTGATCTGGGTGCAGGACTACCACCTGATCCCGCTGGGTGCCGCGCTGCGCGAGCTGGGGGTGACCGCCCGGATCGGCTTCTTCCTGCACACGCCGTTCCCGCCGCTCGCCCTGTTCGGTGCCCTCCCGGGTGCGGGGCTGCTGATACGCGCCATGGCGGCCTACGACCTCGTCGGGCTGCAAACCGAGGAGGATCGCGGCCACCTCGAGCAGTCGCTGCACGCCGAAGGGGTGGCAGCCACCACCGCGGCGTTCCCGATCGGCATCGACCCGGACGAGTTCGCCAAGCAGGCGGCCAAGGCGAGCCGCGGTCCGGACGTGGTGCGGCTGACCGAGAGCCTGAGCGGGCGCGGGCTGATCCTCGGCGTCGACCGGCTGGACTACTCCAAGGGGCTGCCGCAGCGCTTCCAGGGTTATGAGCGGCTGCTGGAACGCTTCCCCGAGCATCGCAAGAACGTCACCTTCCTGCAGGTGGCGCCGGTCTCGCGCGGCGACGTCTCGGAGTACAAGGCGCTGCGGCGGCGGCTCGACGAGCAGGCTGGCCGGATCAACGGGTCGTGGGCCGAGTTCGACTGGATGCCGATCCGCTACATCACGCGCGCGATCGCGCGCAACACCCTGGCCGGCTTCCACCGCTTCGCGCGCGTCGCCCTGGTGACGCCGTTGCGCGACGGCATGAATCTCGTCGCCAAGGAATACGTCGCGGCACAGCGGCCGGACGACCCCGGGGTGCTGGTGCTGTCGCGCTTCGCCGGCGCCGCCCCCGAGTTCCCCGACGCGGTGCTGGTCAATCCGTACGATCCGGACGAGATCGCCGAGGGGCTGCACCTCGCACTCTCGATGAGCGAGGACGAGCGCCGCTCGCGCTGGCAGTCGCTGAATGCGGCGGTTCACAAGGTAACCGCCGCCAGCTGGGCGCGGGACTTCCTCGCCGCCCTGGACCGGCAGCAGCCGCGTGCGGCCTGAGCGGCGTGCCGGCGCCGTCGCCGTGCTCTCCGGCACGGTGGCGCTGGCGGTCGCCTGGGTCGCGGAGCATCGCCTGGCGATGGCGCCGTGCGCGCTGTGCCTGCTGGAGCGCTGGCCGTACCGGGTGCTGATCCTGCTCGGCGTCTCGACGCTGCTGGCGACGGCGGTCGCGCCGAGCCGCGTAGCGCGACGGGTGCTGCTGTGCTGCGCGCTGCCGCTCGCGGCCGCGGTGGGGCTCTCCCTGACCCACCTGGGCGTGGAGCAGGGCTGGTGGCCCGACCCATGGCCCGCCTGCATGGCGCCGCATTTCCACGCCGGTAGCATGGCGCAGCGCCTCGCCTCGATGCCGCTGCGTCCCGCCAAGCCGTGCGACAGCCCGAACCGGCTGTTCGCGTTCCTGCCATTGTCGATGTCGTCCCTCGACCTGATCTATGCGGCGCTGGCATCCCTCTCCATCGGGATCGCGGCACGCAGCCGGAGGACGTCATGAGCGAGAGCCTGAGGAGCGGGATACAGGGCGTGCAGCCTGGCGAGCCGGACCGGGCCACGCGGCTGAGCCGGATGATCCGCGTCGACCATGCCGGCGAGTATGGCGCCGAGCGCATCTATGCCGGCCAGCTCGCGGTGCTCGGGCGCGGCGACAAGGGCGAGCTGCTGCGCCACATGATGGCGCAGGAGACACACCACAAGGAGGTGTTCACCGAGCTGATCGTCAAGCGCCGCGTGCGCCCGACCGCACTGCTGCCGCTGTGGCACGTGGCGGGTTTCGCGCTGGGCGCGGTGACGGCGGCGATCGGCGAGCGCGCCGCGATGGCCTGTACCGTCGCGGTGGAGGAGGCGATCGACGAGCACTACGCGCAGCAGGCCGCGAGCCTGGATGACGGCGAGGAGGAGCTGCGCGGCACGATCGAGCGGTTCCGCTTGGAGGAGCTCGAGCACCGCGACATCGGTCTGGCCAACGAGGCCGAGCTCGCCCCGGCCTATCGCGTGATGTCGCGGGTGATCAAGGCGGGATGCCGCGCCGCGATCGCGGTGAGCGAGATCCTGTAGCGGCCCCGCGGGGCGGGTTGCGGCGCGCGCGTCGTCGCCACCCCGCCTCGGGGAGCCCGCTTCAGAGCCTGGTGCGTCGCCCGCGGCCGAACAGCAGGCTGACGACGAATAGCACCAGGAAGATGAAGAACAGGATCTTGGCGATGCCGGCGAAGGTGGCCGCGAAGCCGCCGAAGCCGAGGAGGGCGCAGACCAGCGCCACGACGAGGAAGATCAGGGTCCAGTGCAGTAGTTCCACGGCAGCCCTCCGGCGATCATGAACTCAGCGGCCGGTCTCGTAACGGTCTCGCACCGGCATGGTTGCAGCCCCTCGGGTGCGGCTCAGTACGGGCGCACCGGCCGGCGGTAGGGATGATGCCGATGATGGTAGGGGTGGCGCAGCAGCGGTCGTGGCGGCGGTCCGCGATAGCCGGGCGGTATCGGCTGGGCGTTGGAGATCGCCGGCAGGGCCGCCATGATCACGGCGAGGATCAGGATGGCGCGCAGTGGATGTCGCATAGTGTGCCTCACTCTGTTCAGGATCCGAAATGACGTAGCGTAACCACGACCCGCAGGTCGACGTGGCCGACCGTGATCGCGCTGTCGGAGAAAGACGGTGGACCGAAGGAGAGAACCGGATCCCTGGAGAAGCCAAGATCCTCCTGAGGCACGCCGATGAAGTTCCGCTTTAGTTTTCCCGAGCCGTCCCGATCCTGGTAGACCGCAACGCCGTACTGGCCGGGCGGGATCCCGACGATCTGCGTGCTGACCTCGCCGCGCCGTGCCGGGATGACGGCGTGATAGGCGCAGGACTGGGACAGGAACTCCTGCTGCCGGCAGACGCCGATGCGCAGGGTGCCGAGCGCGCTGCGTACGGCGCGCACCGTGATCTGCAGCGTCGCCGCCGACGCGCCGAGCGCGGGCCATGCTGCGAGGAGCGCGGTCAGCAGGAGGCGTGACGTCATCGCCTCACTGCATCGGGTAGGCGCGGCCGCGCCAGGTCGCTGGACGGCCGCGTGCCGCACGGATCAGCGCGTTCCACTGCAGCACCAGCATCAGCGCCACGCCGAGCGGGCTGAGCAGCACGCCGCGCGGATCCTGCCGGAACCGCACCCCGA
Source organism: uncultured Acetobacteraceae bacterium (assembly GCA_964245685.1). GTDB lineage: Bacteria > Pseudomonadota > Alphaproteobacteria > Acetobacterales > Acetobacteraceae > Lichenicoccus. The sequence goes on from CAXTOE010000083.1 coordinate 6,397, forward strand.
GCATCACGCGCAGGCCGAGGCTCAGCACGCAGGCGGCGAAGCTGACCGGACCCGGCGCGAGCAGGGCGAGCGGGAACGGCAGCACGTGGCCGCCGCCGAGCAGCACGGTCCAGAGCGGCAGCGCCCGCCGGGTCGCCATGCCTTCGGTCGCATTCTTGCTGAGCCCCTCCCAGACCTCGGCGAAGCGGGTATACATGCGGCATCGCGCGAAGCGGGTGGCGTCGAACAGCCCGGTGGCGAAGCCCGCGGCGCGGAACGCGCGTGGCAGCTTCAGCCCGTCATGCATCGAGGCGCGGATGATCGCGTGGCCGCCGGTGCGCCGGTAGGCGTCGCGGCGGACGATGAAGAGCTGGCCGCAGCCGGCGGCGAAGCCGGCGATGCGCGGATCGCGGTCCAGGATCTGCGGACGGTAGCCGAGCAGCAGCAGGTGGATCAGCGGCAGCAGCAGCCACTCCGACCAGCTGCGCGTGATCTGGCGGGGAAAGCCGCTGGCGAGCCCGAGTTCCGGCTGCGCCTGCATCATCGAGGCCATGCGCGACAGCGCGTCGGGCGCCAGCGTCACGTCGGCATCGACGAACACCATCAGCGGATGACTCGCCTCGTGGGCCAGGCTGGCGCAGGCGTGCTGCTTTCCGGACCAGCCAGGCGGCAGGCTCGGCCCGCTGATCACGCGCAGCCGCGGATCACACACCGCGGCGAGGATCGAGGGCGTGGCGTCGGTGGAATGATCGTCCAGCACCAGCAGCTCGAGCTCGCAGGACCGGCTCGCCAGCACCGCCGCGACCGCCGGCCCGATATGCAGCGCCTCGTTGCGCGCCGGGATCAGCACCGAGATGGCCGGGGTCGTGTCCGATGGCGGCGGCGCACGCAGCAGCGCGAAGTTGCTCAGCGCGATCAGCATCGGCAGCAGCGCCAGGACCAGCGACACCCAGGCGAGGGTCGTGAGCAGGCTCATGCCTCCTCCTCGTGCGCCGCCGAGAAGCTGCGGCCGGACAGCATCGCGCGGCCCCTGCGATACAGGTCGTAGACCAGGCCGCTGCCGGCGCTGCCGCGCAGGATCGGCCGGAAGCGGGCCGGCTCACGGCTCATGGACTCCGCCGCCAGCCTGTCCATCTCGCCGGCCAGCGCATCCTGCAGTCGCCGCGTCCATTCGGCCGGACGCAACGACGCGTCGGCCTCGATCGGTGCTCCGAAGCGGATCAGCAGCTCCGGGCGGCTCTCGTTCCAGAACACGTACTCGACCGCCAGCGGCAGCAACAGCGCGTCCGGCACGGCGCGCGCCAGGTGGGCGATGCCGGAGCGCAGCGCCAGCGGCCGTTGCCGCGGATCGGTGAAGTCGCCCTCCGCCGTCACCCAGATCATCGCCCGGCCGCCGGGACCTCGGCACTGTCCCAGCACGTCGCGGGCGACCTCCAGGAAGCGGCGGGCGCCGGCAACGCTATGCCGGTCGATGCCGAACACGCCCAGCCTCTTGAAGAAGCCGTAGCGGGCCAGCGAGTGCTGGTCCATCGGGCCGAAGCCGGGACGGCCGCGAAACAGCCCGTCCGCCAGCACCATGTACAGCGCCGGGTCCCACCAGGAGGGATGGTTGCCGTAGATGATCACCGGCCGCTCGCGCGGCAGCTCGACCAGGGTGCCGGACTGCCGGATCGCGTGGAACGAGCGCTGGAAGCGGAGCCCGAGATAGAAGCTGAACAGGCGGAACAGCAGCTCCGAGCGCAGCGCCACCGGACCGGCGTGGCGCCCGCCGGCCATGTCAGACGTTCCGCAGCGCCATGTCCGGCTGCTCGACGTCCTCCGACACGAGATCCGCCGGCGCCCTGTTCGAGCGGCGGTCCTGGTCCAGGCTGTCGGCAGCGATCCAGCCGGACATCATCACCATCGGCATGCCGGGTCCCGGATGCGCAGCACCCCCGGCGAGATACAGCCCCTCGACCTCGCGGGAGCGGTTGCCCGGCTTGAAGGCGCCGACGAAGCGTCCGTGGCTGGCCAAGCCGTAGATCGCGCCGTCGAGCACCCGGTAGCGCTCGTGGATGTCGGCCGGGGTCAGCACGCGCTCGGTGCGTATCCGCGACTCCAGGTCGGTCAGGCCCGCGGTGCGCGCCAGCTTGTCGAAGATGACCTGCCGGTAGGCCGGCAGCATCGCCTTCCAGTCGTGGTGCGGCCGCAGGTAGGGGGCGTGCACCAGGATGTACAGCGCCTCGCCGCCCTCCGGCGCCACGCCGGGCTCGGTGCGGCTGGGTGCGGCGAGGTAGCAGGTCGGGTCCGGCGCCGGCTCGCCGCGACCGTAGATGAAGTCGAACTCCTCGCGGGCGTCGCGGGAGAACACGAAGTCGTGGTGCGCCAGATGCGGATAGGCACGGTCGAGGCCGAGATACAGCACCACGCCCGAGCAGGCCGGCTCGCGCTTGCGGCGGGTGAAGCGCCTGCCGGTCTCGCCGCCGATCAGCTCGCGGTAGGTGCGCACGCTGTCCATGTTGGAGACCACCGCCGACAGGGCGATCCGCTCGCCGCCCTCGGTCACGACGCCGCAGACGGCCCCGTCCTGGCATGCGCCCTCGCGCTCGATGTAGGCGATGCCGGTCTCGGTGCGAATGTCGACGCCGAGCCGCTGCGCCAGCGCGGTCAGCGCTTCCGGCACCGCGCGGGTGCCACCCATCGGGTACCACACGCCCTCCTGGGTCTGCATGTGCGCGATCGAGCACAGCACGGCAGGGGCCAGGTAGGGCGAGGAGCCGACATACTGGACGAAATGGTCGAGCATCTGCGAGACGCGCTCGTCGGGGACGCGCTTGCGGATCTGGGCCGCCACCGTCGAGCCCATGCGCAGGCTCAGCACGTCGCGCAGCGTGTCGAGGTCCATGTTCCGGCGCAGGTCCAGCGTGTCGCCGATATCCTCGACCGAACGCCAGAAGAAGAACTTCCGGCTCACCTCGTGCAGCTTCTCGCTCAGCGCCAGGAAGTCGGTGTAGCCGGCCTCCGACTGCGGCGAGAAGGCGCGCAGGCGCTGCGCCATCGCGACCGCGTCCTGGTCGAGGTCGAGCACCGCGCCGTCCTCGAAGAAGCAGCGCCATTGCGGATCGATGCGGCGCAGGTCGAGATGTGCGTCCATGCGCTCGCCGGCCTCGGCGAAGATGCGCTCCAGTACCGAGGGCACCGTCAGGATGGTCGGTCCCATGTCGAAGCGGAAGCCTTCGGCCTCGTGCTGCGCCGCCTTGCCGCCGAGCCAGGGGTTCTTCTCGAACAGCACCACGTTGGGGCCCCGGGCCGCCAGGGTGCAGGCGGCGGCGAGGCCGGCCAGCCCGGCACCGACGACGCCGACGGGG